>NZ_LNAK01000163.1:447072-447321 GCF_001445685.1 Rhodococcus sp. KB6
TGTGTGTGGCGTTGTCGCGGTCGGTGGAGTTGTTGGTGGCGGTGTTTGCGGTGGTGCGGGCTGGTGGGGTGTTTGTTCCGGTGGATGTGGGTGCGCCGGTGGAGCGGGTGGGGTTTGTGGTGGGGGTGGTGGATCCGGTGGTGGTGTTGTCGCGGGTTGGTGATGGTGGGTGTTTGCCGGTGGGGGTGGGGTTTGTTGATGTGGGTTGTGTTGATGTTTCGGGGTTTTCGGGTGGTCCGGTGGGGGTGG
>NZ_LNAK01000164.1:0-241 GCF_001445685.1 Rhodococcus sp. KB6
GCGGTCGGTTGGTGCTTCGGCGCGCTGGATCGGTCCTGTAATCCCAGGTCACCGTACTTCCGATACCGGTTGACCCACTTGGAGGCGCATTGGCGGGAGATACCCATTTCGGCGGCTACGGGGGCGATCGGGCGACTCTGGCATCGCTCGATCAGGCGGCGTCTTCCTTCCACGGTGAGTGGGGCATTACGGTGTGTCACAGGGTTGGTCCTTCTTGGTCGAGAACGGCTATTTCGCAATT
>NZ_LNAK01000165.1:0-241 GCF_001445685.1 Rhodococcus sp. KB6
ACCGTGAGCCTCGAAGATCTGAACCCGCTCGAACTGATCCAGAAGTTGATCGAACTACTTTCCGGCTTCTCTTCCGACCCCGAAACCCCCGAGGTTCCGTAAAACGTCGCCAGAGGCGCCCGTTCCGAGTTTCGTCTCGGACCAGGCGCCTTTGTCGTTTCAGCACAAGAAGTCGTTTCAGCACAAGAAGTCGTTGCAACACACGACATCTTTGCAACACACGGCCACGAAAAAAGGCGTC
>NZ_LNAK01000028.1:0-75796 GCF_001445685.1 Rhodococcus sp. KB6
CTTGCGTCTGACGAGTCCGGGGTATCAGGCATGGGTGGATGAGCCCGAACCGGAGTACGAGGACGAGGACTAGCGATCGAGGTCGGCGAGATCGCATCCGGTGCGGGAACAGGTTTGCGCGCTCCTCACACGAATCGGACCACTCACATCGAAGGGGCTTCGTCGCCACGCAAAGTCGATGATGTTGTTGCGGGCTTCGGGGTGAGATCGGCGGCGACTACTTTGCCAAGCAAACCGGAATCGACATCGCCTACACGGGCTCCGGTCCATACACTGCGGACCGCGTCGGGGTAATCATGGGACCGCCTTGAGTTCGGTTGACTCGCGGGGTGTGCGATCGGCGTCGCGCCCACACCTGCTGCTGGTCTCGTCATGAGGGCGGATCCGGGCTGTACGAGGTGGAAGGACTTCGCGGTGCCCGGATCGAACTCGTGAGCGATGATCTTGTTGGTTCCGGGTTCGGTATGCACCAACGGGTAGTCGTAGTCTTTGCCGTCCAACAACTCCTGCACCAAGCGCGGATCTTAATCGCGCAGAGCCTGCAGCGCTTTCGAGTCCAGGCGCAGGAATTCATCCTGCGCATCGGGCAGGTCCCCTGCTCGACTTTGATCTTCCCGCCGACACCGGTATCCACATCGAAGGCGAACTCGCCATGCGCATCCTGTGATGCGAAGCTCCTTGGATTCGCGGTTTGTGATGCCAAGCCTCCGGCGTCCCGCAACAGGAGTGTCAAGCCGACGGATGTATGGCTCGCAACAACCGGCGATGAGATAACGATGCTGTCCGGGACTTGGACTCGAAGCTCATCCGCGTCGCACAACAGATTGCGTCAGACCGACCGAGTCCGTTCTGCAGTCCGACGTCGGCGATCTTTTGCAACGACTTTTTCATCGAAAATTGGTCTTTTTGGGTCAGAATTCCATCCATGTAACTACCCATGGCAGTTTCGTCACTGTGATGATACTAAGAATTGCGCTCCTATCTGCATTCGATCGCCCGGCTATGTTTCACGTGAAACGCGTCAGAATTGGAAGAATTTTCAGCGCAATGTTTCACGTGGAACGTGAACCCCTCCCCTCCCCCGCTTGAATTTTGGGCCGAATACTTCCCAAAGAATGAACGAGTCGGCAGACTCACAGCGAGTCGGTGTGCAGAAGCGAACACATGTCGTCTCCAGAGCGGATAATGATTTCAGTCTTGATTGTTGATTTCGCGGTTTACGCGGGAGGATGTTTCACGTGGAACAGAATGGTGCGGCGTCGGTTGACTGGGACGAACAAGAGACTGCGCGCGCAGTGTTCGGTGACAGATATGAGATCGCGGAACGGTACTACCAATCCCTGGCAACGGATGGTGTCGAGCGCGGGCTCATTGGTCCCCGTGAGGTTCCCCGACTATGGGAGCGTCACCTTCTCAATTGCGCAGTGATCGGTGAACTGATCGCCGAAGGTGAGTCGGTTGTGGACGTAGGAAGCGGTGCCGGCCTACCCGGAATCCCTCTCGCGATCGCCCGCCCGGACTTGAAGGTGACTCTCGTCGAACCGTTGCTTCGACGCTCGGTGTACCTCGCGGAGTTCATCGAGTCCAACGGATTGGACGTATTGGTTGTCCGAGGGCGAGCCGAGGAATCGGGTGTTGTGAAGGAAGCGGGCGGCGCGGATGTAGTCACCTCGCGAGCTGTGGCGCCTCTCGAGAAGCTCGCACGTTGGTCCCTCCCACTCATTCACGAGCACGGCCGGATGTTGGCACTCAAGGGTTCGAGCGCCGCCGAGGAGATCGAGCGAGACCGTACGGCGCTCACCAAGTTGGGCGCAGGTAAGTTGGAAATACTCGAATGCGGAGCCAAGATTCTCCGCACCCCCACTGTTGTGGTGAAGGCCGAACGTCTCCCGAAGCGCCGCCAGCGTTGATGATTTACACGCATGCAATCGAGAGCAATGTACAGATGATGAGAGCACCTAGTGATCGATTCCCAATCGAAGGAGCAGTCAATGTCGGGTCGATCTGAATCCGCCGTTTCACGTGAAACACCGAAGCAGCACACGAGTGCGGGTGCGGATCAGATCGTCAACGACGACGACAATTTCACCGCCCCCTACGCGGCGATCTCCTCGGAGGAGACCCCCATCGGGGCGGCCGCGCATCGAGCGAGCCAAGTGCTTCATCCCCATTCGGTGACGCTGCCGAAGCCGGCGTTCCGCCGCGTGATCACCATCGCGAACCAGAAGGGTGGCGTCGGCAAGACGACGACCACGGTGAACCTTGCGTCGGCGCTCGCTCTTCAAGGGCTCACTGTCCTTGTGGTCGATTTGGACCCTCAGGGCAACGCCAGCACCGCTCTGGGCGTCGTCCATACCTCGGGCACCCCGTCGAGCTACGAGCTGCTCATAGGCGAAGTGAAGGCCCCGGAGGCGATCCAGACCAGCCCGCACAGTGAGCGCCTTCTCTGCATCCCGGCAACGATCGATCTGGCGGGCGCCGAGATCGAATTGGTCTCCATGGTTGCCCGCGAGAATCGACTCAAAGGCGCGCTCAACGACAAGGTGCTAGCAGAGCTTGACGTCGACTTCGTCCTCATCGACTGCCCGCCCTCGCTGGGACTGCTGACCGTCAACGCGATGGTCGCTGCCAAGGAAGTTCTGATCCCGATCCAGTGCGAGTACTACGCCCTCGAGGGGGTCGGTCAGTTGCTCCGCAACATCGAACTCGTCCAGGCTCATCTCAACCCGGATCTGCATGTCTCCACCGTCCTTCTGACGATGTACGACGGGCGCACCAAGCTGGCCGACCAGGTCGCCGAAGAAGTACGCAAGCACTTCGGTGAGGCCGTTCTGCGCGCTGTGATTCCGCGCAGCGTGAAGGTGTCCGAGGCTCCCGGATACGGGATGACAGTTCTCGACTACGACCCGGGTTCACGTGGCGCCATGAGTTACCTCGACGCCGGCCGTGAACTTGCCGCCCGCTCTGCCACCACGACGACCCAGGAGCAGTGAGATGAGTCAAGCACGCAAAGGTGGATTGGGCCGCGGCTTGGCTGCTCTCATCCCCACTGGGCCGGCCACGGCGCCGGGTCTGGGATCGGCTGCAGCGGACGTCGTAATCGGCGTCGACAAGCGCAACCCCTCCCCTCCCCCACCGACCAAGGCGGCCCCGAAAACGCCGAAAGCCACCAAGGCGTCGGCTGCGAAGGCTCCGGTGGAAGCTGAGCCGGAGACCGAACTCGAGCCGACCGGCGCGGTCTATCTCGAGATCGAACCGAGCCTGATCGAGACGAACCCGAAGCAGCCTCGCAGCGTTTTCGACGAGGAAGCACTCGCGGAGTTGGTTCACTCGATCCGCGAGTTCGGCTTGATGCAGCCGATCGTGGTCCGTCGTCACGGTGACAAGTACCAACTTGTCATGGGTGAGCGTCGCTGGCGCGCGAGCCAGGAAGCCGGGCTGGAGAAGATTCCGGCGATCATTCGTGAAACAGATGACGACTCGATGCTGCGCGACGCGCTCCTCGAGAACATCCATCGAGTTCAGTTGAACCCCCTCGAGGAGGCAGCGGCGTATCAGCAGCTGCTCGAGGAGTTCGAAGTCACCCACGAAGAATTGGCCAATCGGATCGGACGTTCGCGTCCCGTCGTGACCAACATGATTCGTCTGCTGAAGCTGCCGGTGGCGGTTCAGCGTCGCGTTGCGGCCGGTGTACTTTCGGCCGGCCATGCTCGCGCACTGCTGTCCCTCGAGGCGGGTGCCGACGCTCAGGAGGTCATGGCGGCGCGCATCGTCGCGGAAGGAATGTCTGTTCGCGCGACGGAGGAAGCAGTCACTCTGGCCAACCGGGCGGATAATGAGATCGCTCCCCCACAGAAGCGCAAGCCCATCGTGATGCCGGGTCTGCAGGATGTGGCCGAGCGGTTGTCGGACTCGTTCGACACTCGGGTGACTGTCAGTCTGGGCAAGCGGAAGGGAAAGATTGTGGTCGAATTCGGCTCGGTCGACGACCTACAACGCATCGTCGGAATGATGGAAGCACAGAAATCCAAGTAGAGAACTCGGATGCCCGTTTGGTGACGTAATCATGATGACCGGGCACACCACCTATTTTCGTCACTGTGACAAATCTAGGTGGTCCGAGCTTCTCGAAATCTTGAACCGGGACGAAAGATGTTGAACAGCAATATATTAGGCCGATCAACTCTCGTGCCACTGCCGACTTGTCGTAGCTGGCCTATCCTGGAGAAGAGAAAAGCAGCGGGCGAGCATCAAAACCGCTTCGGGGACCTACGGAGAGTGAGTTAGTCAGTGTCGACTCACGTCATCACCTCTCTCACACTCGACAGCCTCGATCAGCTTTCCGCCCATGCGCGCCGATGCGTGTTCTGGGAGATGGACCCGGGCGCGCTTCACGACGCCCGAGGATTCTGTGATCAGGAATTCGAGAAGGAAGCCTGGCTGTCGATGGTCATGCTCGAGTGGGGTTCGTGCGGACAGGTCGCCGTCCGCGACGGAAAGCCGCTCGGCAGTGCGTTGTACGCCCCTCCCCGCATGATCCCGCGCGCGCAACTGTTTCCCACCAGCCCGGTCAGCTCGGACGCAGTGCTTCTGACAAGCCTTCGCCTCGAGCCCTCGGGCATAGAGGAAGAACTAGGGCCGAGCCTGCTGGCCGCTGTCGTGACAGATCTGGTCCGACGAGGAGTTCGTGCGCTCGAGGCATTCGGTATCCGTAGCGGCGACTTGGGGCCAGCTTCCGACGTGGCCAGTGCAACGGCAACTCTGGAATGTTCACCCGCAGAATGCATGATCAGTGCCGAGTTCCTCGAGGACTACGGTTTCGAGGTCGTGGCACCGCACCATCGTTATCCGCGCCTTCGTCTCGAACTCAATCGAGATCACGAATGGAAAGTCGACGTCGAAGAAGCCCTCGACCGTCTACTGAAGGCCGCAGCTCTCGAGATGGTGGAGATCAGCGAACTCGCCAGAGTGTGAGCAGGTGCCGACCGCAGGACCTACGAAATGCGGTCGGCTACCGAAAGTTCTTCTGCGAGAAGCTCGGCGAAGGTGAAGGTGCCGGTCGGCTGATCGTCTTGACCCAGCAGGTACAGCCGCTTGACCGAGATCAAGATGGCTTCGGCGATGGTGTCACGCATCCGCGGATTCGTCAGTACCGCAACGTCGGACGCGTTGGACAGGTAGCCGAGATCGATCTGTACCGTCGGCATGTTGGTCAGGCGCAACAACTCCCACGTTCGACCGTGAGTTCTGCAGTCCCGCAACGGAGTTCGCGCAACGATCTCGCGCTGAACGAAACCGGTCAACACCTGCCCGATCATCGAGACCGAACCGTGCGAATTTCCGAAGTGGAAGCTCGCGACGCCGTTCGCCGACGGGCTCGAGTTGCTGTCGCAGCGCAGGGAGATCATCAGATCGGCGTCGAATGCGTTGGACGTCAGCGCGCGCTCGGCCTCGCTCGGATCGGCGTTGTGCGGGCGGGAGAGGAAGGTTTCCATCCCGGTTGCTGCCATCCGCCCCTCGAGGCGCATAGCCAGATCCCACAGGATGTCGGCTTCGGAGATGCCGTTGACGATAGTGCCGGTGGACGGACCACCGAGGCCTGGATCGATGACGATGCGCTTGCCGCCCAGTTGCGGGCCCTTGCGCCGCACCAGTTCCTCTTCGCTGATCGCATGTGGGGAACCACCGGTGACGCGGGTTCCCAGAAGTTCCAGCGAACGGAGTGTCTGCGGTCCGCAGATACCGTCGGCGGCAATCCCGATTTCACGCTGGAAAGACGAGAGAGATTCGTGGGTCTGCGGGCCGAAGAAACCGTCGACCCGACCTGCGTAGAAGCCGAGGTCCTGCAATTTGGCCTGCAGAGCTGCGACGTCGTCGCCGTACAGCGGCGCAGAAAGCTGGTAAATCAACGTACGGGCGCCCAGGCGGTACGAGGCCTCGCGAAGTGACCGATAGGTGGCCGGGCCCACGATGCCGTCGACAAGGAGCCCACGCTGCTGCTGGAAGGCGCGAACGGCGCTGTCGAGTTGATGATCGAAGATGGCGTCGGGTGCAACCCAGTGGGCACCGTCGGCGCTTTCACGTCGAATACCGGAAGTTCCGTGATGGAGGTATCCCAGCTTCGTCAATGTGCCCCGAATCTCGGCGACGGCCGGGCCGTGATCGCCGTGTCGGAGTCTGTGCATGCGTGAAAGCCTCTCGGATCGGTTAACGAATTCGATCGATGTGCCTGGTCGTAGACCCGATCAGGCACATCGATCGATTATCTCAGAAATTCTGTGGATTGCGAGAATCCACGATGCTCATCCAACCGTCAGAGAACGTCTGCGAGGTCCTTGAGCAGTGCGGCCTTGCCCTTGGCACCGACGATCGTCTTGATCGGCTTGCCGTCCTTGAACAGGATCATCGTCGGGATCGACATGACCTGGAAATCGCGGGCGGCCGCCGGGTTGGCGTCGATGTCGAGCTTTGCGACGGTCAGCTTCTCGCTGTTCTCGCCGGCGATCTCCTCGAGTACCGGGGCGACCATCTTGCACGGGCCGCACCAGGTTGCCCAGAAATCGACCAGAACGGGCTTGTCGCTGCCCAGGACGTCCTGCTTGAAGGAATCGTCGGTGATGGTGACGGTATTCGACACTGTTACTCCTCGAGGGTTGGGTTCGACAGCTTGGTGAATCAGGGAGCGCCGACGACGTCGACCGTGTGGCCGGCTGCGTCGAGCGTGTTGGCGGTGATGTCGCCGCGGTCGGCCAGCCAGCGTTCGGCGTCGATTGCTGCGGAGCATCCGGTGCCGGCAGCGGTGATCGCCTGACGGTACGTGTGATCGACCAGGTCACCGGCAGCGAAGACGCCGTCGACGGAGGTCGCGGTGGAACCGGGAGCGACGCGCACGTATCCGGCGTCGTCGAGATCGACCTGGCCCTTGACGAGCTCACTGCGCGGGTCGTGGCCGATGGCGACGAACATGCCGGTGATCTCGAGTGTGGAGGTCTCACCCGTGACGGTGTCACGAACGACGAGCCCGGTGACGCTGTTCTCGCCGAGGACCTCGACGGGCTCCGCGTTGGTCAGGAAGCGGATCTTCTCGTTGGCCTTGGCGCGCTCGAGCATGATCCGTGAGGCGCGGAATTCCTCGCGGCGGTGCACCAGGGTGACCGAGCGAGCGAAGCGGGTCAGGAAGGTTGCCTCTTCCATCGCGGAGTCGCCGCCGCCGACCACGACGATGTCCTGGTCACGGAAGAAGAAGCCGTCGCAGGTGGCGCAGGCGCTGACACCGCGGCCGAGGAGGCGTTCTTCACCGGGAATGCCGAGGTAACGGGCTGCCGCGCCCATGGCGAGGATGATCGCGTGCGCGGCGTACGTTTCGCCGTTCGCGACGACCGTCTTGATCGGGCCGCTGAGATCGATCTCTTCGACGTCCTCGGTGCGGATGTCGGTATCGAAGCGAAGTGCCTGCTCACGCATCTGTTCCATCAGGTCGGGGCCCATGATTCCTTCGCGGAATCCGGGGAAGTTCTCGACCTCGGTGGTGGTCATGAGGGCGCCACCGAACTGGGTTCCCTCGAACAGCAGGGGCTGGAGCTCAGCGCGCGCGGTGTAGACACCAGCGGTGTATCCGGCCGGTCCGGAACCGACAATGATGACGTCATGGACCGCGGGCGTGTTTTCCAGCTGGGTGGTCATGCGAGCCTTCCAATAGTGAGTGCAGACCCTCCGCTTCTTGGAGAGCCGTACCGATCAACACCAGGATAAGGGGTGTTGTTCCCGCACTCCGCTGGAAAGTGGCTCACAGCCGGCAGCTCACAGCGCGGGACTCACGGGGCGGGGCGCGGTGCCTCCCGAACCACAAGCGCGTCCCGAACCACACAGCGCGTGCCGGTGTAGATGGTGGGCATGCACTTGTTGCAGTGGATACACAACCCCTCGTCGACGCTCTCGGCTTGGAATTTGTTGACCAGTTGTGGGTCCCTGAGGAGCGCACGCGCCATGGCGACGAATTCGAATCCTTCATCCAGTGCGTGCTCGATGGTGTCGACGCGGTTGATGCCGCCGAGCAGGATCAGTGGCATCCTCAGCGCCTGTCGGAACTGACGGGCGAAGGGCAGGAAGAAGCCCTCCTCGAACGGGTACGTCGGAAAGAGTTTGGGACCGTAGAACTTCAGCCCGTACCCGACGAGTTTGGGTTGGGAGGCGACAAACTCAGCCAGTGGGACCTCACCGCGGAAGAAGTACATTCCGTTGAGAAGTGAACTGCCACCGGTCAATTGCATCGCGTCCAGATGGCCGTCGGCTTCGAGGATCTGGGCGATCGGCAGGCTCTGGTCGAGCCACAGACCTTTCGGCACCCCATCGGACATGTTGAATTTCGCGGTGACCGCCACGCTGGATCCAGCGGCGCGTCGCACCGCTTCGACGACTCGACGCGGATACTCGGCGCGCTTGGCGACGCTGCCACCGTATCGATCGTGGCGCTTGTTCAGATTGGGGCTCATGAACGAACTGAGGAGGTAGTTGTGGCCGAGATGGACCTCGATGGCGTCGAATCCTGCGTCCACGGCGACGCGAGCGGTCCGTTCGAAGTCGGAGACGACACCGTCGAGTTCGGCGAGTGTCGCGCCCTTGACGAGGCCCATCGCGGGCGGACTCAGCCGGGTCGACGGCGCCAGAGTCTTCGTCTTGTTGGAGAGCGTGTTGGCGACCAGTCCCGCGTGGCCGATCTGCGCCGCAGCAAGTGCGCCTTCGGCGTGGACGGCGTCGGTCAGTCTGCGTAGTCCCGGCAGCGCGCGCTCGTCCATGACAAGGGTGTCGCGGTGGACTCGTCCACCTGGTGAGACGGCGCAGTAGGCGACAGTGGTCATCGCGGCCCCGCCGCGGGCCACCTCGGCGTGGAAGTTGATCAGATCGTCCGAGACCGCTCCCCGGGGCATGACGCCCTCGAACGTTGCAGCTTTGACGATGCGGTTGCGCAAGGTCAGAGGGCCGAGACGTGCGGGTTCGAATATCGACGGTGTGGGCGCTGTGGTCATTTTCAACTTCCTGCGGCGGCCTGATCTTTACGATGCCAGTGGACTCGTAACTATGACGATATAGCGCCTACTCCCAATCTGTCCGACAATTCGACACGATGAATGCCACAGGATCAGGTCGCCCACGAGACCCACGCATCGACGACACAGTCCTCGAGGTCACCCGAGCGATGCTCCTCGAGGTCGGTTGGGATCAACTCAGTCTCCGGGCGATCGCGGCACGGGCAGGGGTCAGCCGAGCCTCGATGTCGCGGCGATGGCCGTCGAAGGCACATCTTGTTCTCGGGTCGATCCTGGGGGCGACACCGGACCTGACACCGTTCGAGGGCACCGATCGCGACGGCTGGATCCGTTGGGTGGTGGAGGGAAGTGCTCAGCTCTTCTCCCGTCCCGAGGTTCGCGCCGCGTCGCCAGGATTGCTGGCGGCCCTGCGCGACCACGACGACCTGCGCAACGAATTGTGGCGCGGGTTCAGTGGACCGAGTACGCAACTGTTCCTTCAGAACGCCGAAGATCCTGAATCGGCACTGCTCGATGCCAAGGCCGTGCTGGTTCTGGCGGCCGGGGCAGCGATGTTTTCGAGTCTGATAGCGGTCGAGGACGATACAGATGCGCTACGCGAAAGAATCCTCGAGCTCTTACTCCCGGCGGCATCGCCGCGCTGACCGTCGACGTCAGCCGATGTTCTTGACCGACAACGTATTCGGATTCCCGTCGCTGCAGTTGATGCCGACAGTCAGTGCAGTGATCTGACGCGGCTGCGATCCCGTGAAGAGTAGGACTATCGCCGGCGCCCCGTCGATGCGAATCTCGCCGGAACCGAGCAAAGGCCGGCCCTCGTCGATGCCGTTGGCGCGTAGGCATCCGGCAAGTTTGGATGGATCATCCAGTGGTCCAAGGTTTTTGGATCCGACGAGTGAGAGCAGAGACGCCGAATCCGGATCGTCGACAGCAGACGTCGCCGGTGTGCTCGGTTGAGCGACAACACTTTCGGCGGGTTCGGAATCTCGGGTTCCGATAACAACGATCACGAAGGCCGCCAACACGGCTGCTGCGGCACCGAGAACCCACGCTTGTGGGCGCCGCCGGAACGGCACGACAGCTGCCTCAGCTGGCGGCTCCAGCTGTTCTGACTGTCGATCCAGTGCCGAATTGATTCGCTCGGCAAGCGAATTCGGAATCCGTTCGTGAGTGGCCTTGCTCGAGTTCAGTGTCGCGAGTGATGCCGTGACGCCGTCAAGGGCGGTGACAAATGCATGGGCGTCAGGATCTGCGCGTACCACCGGCCACAGAGCCGCACTGGTTTCGGAATCGAGAACCCCGGCGTGAAGATCTGCGAGTAGGTCTTCTGAAAACGGAGGCGACGGAACGCGAACAGACGGATCTGTCATGAACCCTCCCTCGGCAGTCGATGCGGACCCTTACAAGATAGGACGCGGCCGGTTCACGAATGGTTCCCGCCTTCGCGAAAGTCCTCCAACTGGGCGGCAAGACGCTTGCGCGCGCGGGCGCAGCGACTCTTCACGGTCCCTACGGGCACTCCCAACCTCTCGGCGGCCTCGGCTACCGGATACCCCTCGACATCGACGGCGACGACGGCAGCACGCTGCTCAGGCGGCAGCGATGCCAGTGCCTGTTCGACGGTCAGGCTCATGTCCACTGTCGCCGCATAGTCGCGGTGATCGCGGGGTTCCTCCGCGTTCTCCGAAGACAGAGAGAACGCCGCCCGTGATTTGTTGCGTCGGATCCGGTCGAGGCAGGCATTGACCACGATGGTGTGGAGCCAACTACGCACCGCCGCGTCGCCGCGGAACTTCGCCGCCTTGCGATGCGCGGACAGCAGACCCTCCTGGAGCGCGTCGGCCGCGTCCTCGTCCGAGTAGCTCGTACGCCGGGCAACGTGCCATAGATGATCCTGATGCCTGGTCAGTAGTTCACGGAACGCATGCCGATCGCCCTCGACATGAGCAGTCAACAATTCGAAATCCGTCGCCTCGAGATTCTTGTTCTCGAAACTTCTGGATTCGAATTTTCCGGCTCCGCCCCCGGTGCCCCCCCGATAACTGTGCACGGGCGGATATTAGCCCAGTCGGTAGGTTTCAGAAGGGCCAAGGGCGATCACTTTGCAGCAGTGAATGCAATCTCCGAGATGGATGTCTGGTTTTGTCCGGATTCGGTGCTGAGCTGCGTAATCCAAACCAGGACATACTGACCCGAGCCGTCCGACGTGACTGGAATGTCGGTCACGCCGTTCTTCAGGACACCCGATCCGATTTCCTTGGTCTGATCCAGCGAAGTATTCGCAGAAGGGGCAGAACGGATTTCAACGACGGTTCCCGGCGAATCAGACGTGATCGCAACGTTCTTCAGGTTGGCGGCATCGGCAAGCGTCACCATCAGGCCGACGCCGTTCTTCAGGGACGGGAAGGGCTGGAAGTACGAGTCCGACGACCATGCGGTGGCCGGATTGCCGTCGATGGCGTTCTTCGCTGTTGCCGGCTGATCCGGCGTTCCCTGGGGTGAGAACACCGTTACGGCCGAGGAAGCTACCGGAACGGTTGCTGCCGCCGGTGCGGGCGCCGGTGAATTGTTCTCGGGCGCAGTGGCTTCGGTGGTCAGTCCGAAACTCTGCTCGCTGAGCGGGGTGTCGTTACTGCCACCCGAGAGGAAGCTCGCTACCCACACCACAAGGAGAATCAGGACGATCACGGTGAAGACACCGAGCGCCGTCAGTGCCGCGAGCATCCGCGTCGACTTCTTCTTCTCGGCCTCGATGGCTTCGGGGTCGTTCAGTGCATGACCCGACGCACCCTGTTCGCGGTGGCCGAGACGAAGTGCCGGAATCATTTCCGTCTTGTCGTTGACGACGGACGCCTGATCGAGGATGTGCTGCACGGTGGCAGCAGTGCGGATTCCACTCTCCGACTGCAACGCTCGAACCGCAACGGCCGAGATGTCGAACGGAACCTCCGGACGGACGACCCGAGGCTCGACGATGTTCCCGTCGGCGCCGCGACCGGCGGGAAGCAAACCACCGACGGGACCGGCGGACGGATCGGCGAGCGGCCAGCGAGCCGTGATGAGCGAGTACAGCATGGCGCCGAGACCGCGGACGTCGCTGGTGGAATCGGCGTCGGCAAGCGTCGCCGGGAACGCCAGTACGGCGTCACCGTTGATGCTGATGCGAACGCGGTCCGGGTGATCGATGGACAGCGCACCGCCGGTGCGGTGAGCAGCTTCGGCAGCCGCCGCGAGGGCGCGGATGGCGCGGGCTGCACCGATCGGCGACGGCGTCGTCTCGGCCATCTCACGCAGCGAGCGGCCGGGAGTCCATTCGGCGACGACGATGCCGCCCGAGCTTCCGCGGACGACGTCGAGGACGCGAGCCAGACCGGGCGAGTTGATTCGTCCCAGGCGCAGAGTGCGTGAGAGAACTGCCTGCGGTCCGGACTGGCTGTCGTCGTCACCGCGCTGATCGGCGTCGACGAACGTCAGGGCTACTTCACGGTCGAGCTTGACGTCGAGAGCTTCCCAGAACTGCAGTCCGCGGGTTCCGCCGTGCGGCGCGAGCAGACGGTAGCGTCCGCCGGCGACAGATGCGCCGGGGATGAGCTTGGGTCCACGTGGCATCGGTCGCTGGGCCGGTCGTGATGCGGATCCGGCGGAAGGTGTGCGAGGTGCAGCGGGCGGTGGTGTCTGAGCGGCAGCCGTCTTCTGAGATTCAGGTGCCTTCTTGTCCGGAGCAGGCGTCTTCGGCGCGGGTGTCTTCGAGACAGGTGCTGAAGGTGTCTTCGACACGGGCGCCGAAGGTGTCTTGGACACACTGACCGGAGGTACCGGCGGAGCGGCCTTCTGCACCGGCGGCTGCGGCTTCTGACCCTGCGGGCTTTGGCCCTGCTGCGGTCGCTGTGCGGGCTGCTGTGGCTTCTGACCCTGCTGTGGCTTCTGGCCGGAAGATGCGGAGGAACTCGTGGATGCAGGTGTGCCCGACGATGCCGTTGACTTCTGTTCGGACGCTTTCACGGCAGAAGTCCCGGCACTCTTGTTGCCGGAAACGTTGTCGTCGCTCACCCTCGCTCCTTCTCCATCGATAGCCCGTCCCCGAATACGCGCGGGTTGCGATCCTGTACGCCCACGACCAGGGTACGGGAGCGCACCCGGTCGTTCTTGCTCGTTTGATTCCGTTCTGATTGCAGGAATCAGCTCGGTGACGTCGTCGTCGGTGTTGTTACGTGTGTCCGGTTCGGCGCGACCTGTCAGTGAACGAATCTTGCGGGAGACCGCAACCGTTACCGACAGGACTTCCGGAACCTTCTTGAAGTAGAGAATCGTGAAGGTGATCGCGAGCATCAGGATGCCGCCGACGGCGACGCGAACCATCGAGCCGGGTCCGCCGAAACGCTCGGTGAGTTGATCGAATCCGAGGACGCGGTCGACCGCGAGCATGGTCAGCGAACCAGCCAGCGAGGCGAGTACGACGGACCAGACTGTCTTGCCCACGTTGGCCATCTGCAGGTTTCCGAGGCTGCGGTGCAGGAGGTACCCGCCGATGACGGCGCCGGTGATGTATCCGAGACCGTTGGCCGCACCGAGCAGGATCACGACCTGATCGCTGTTGGATGCGAAGACCGGAGCGAGCGCCGAGAAAGCGATTTTCACTGCAGTGATGCCGAGAACGATCCACGTCGGCGTCCAGGCTTGTTCGCGGGCGTAGAACACTCGAAGTTGGATCAGGACCAGCGCGTACGGAATCAACGTGAATGCCGACCAGCTCACAGCGGTGCCGAGTCGTTCGGCCTGTTCGGGTCCGAAGCGGCCGTAACCGTAGAGCGCTTCACCGACCTGCGGACCCATGAAGGTCAGGAACATGATGATCGGAACCAGCGTGATCATGGTCAGACGCGTTGCGACCGACAGATCGTCCACGACGGCCGGGGTGTCGTCGGCAGCAGCGTTGCGGCTCAGGCGCGGCATGATCGCCGTCAGAACCGTCACTCCGAGCACGCCGTACGGGAGCTGCAGGAGCAACCAGGCCTGGCTGTAGATGGCAGGGCCGGCTTCGTCGGCGTGGGAGGAGATCTTGGTCGCGAAGATCATGCCCATCTGGCTGATCAGGACGTACAAGACGATGGCGACGGCCATGCCGCCGAACTGGCGCAGGCGGTCGTCGAGACCCCACAGCGGCTTGAGCGAGATCTTCTCGCGGCGAAGCGCGGGGATCAGGCTGGCTGCCTGCACGATGACGCCGATGGTGATGCCGATACCGAGGGTGAGCAGCTTTGCATCGCCCATCGAGACCGGATCAAGCGAGATCTCGCCCGGAGTCAGGCGGTAGATCACGAGCACCACGAGGACGACGACGTTGTTGAGTACGGGAGCCCAGGCTCCGGGCTTGAAGATCTGCCTGGTGTTCAGAAACGCTGTGAACAGTGCCGACAGCCCGTAGAACAGGATCGCCGGCAGAAGTAGATACGACAGCGCCGTGGTCAGGTCGGTGCTGACCTTGCCGTCTTCGGACAGGAAGACGTATTTGGTGAGTACGGGTGCTGCCAGGGTCGCGAGCAGCGCGGCCATGCCGAGTAGAACGAGCGACGCCGTGAAGAGGCGTCGGACAAACGCTTCGCCGTGATCGGCGTCCTCCCGCTCGGCGCGAACCAGCACGGGGACGACGATGGCGGTCAGCACGGCGCCCAGAACCAGTTCCGCGATCATGTTCGGAATCTGGCTGGCGACGGTGAACGAGCTGGCGATGGCGGGGCCGAGGACCATCAGGATCATCAACTGCTTGGCGAATCCCGTGATGCGGCTCGTCAGCGTCGCGATCGCGATGGAACCCGTTGCCGCGAGGAGTCGAGAGTTCGTCTCCTTGCGTTCCCCGACCTGGACATGGGCGTCGGTGTCGAACTCGTCCGACGTGGTCGTCTGCCGGTCGGCGAATTCCATCTCGGCTTCGCGGTACCGGGGGTAGTCGCGGATCACCGGGATGGTCATGGTGGGTGCGTCGTCGAAACGTGCGTCCGGGTTGACCGGCTGGATCGGGTAACCGCGCTCCCACGGTGGCATCCGAGGATGCGAGCGGGTCGTGGCACTCTTGCGGGTGATCGCCGAGCGGCGACCCTCCTCGGGTGGATTCCCGGTCATGAGCGTTCGTACCCTTCATCTGCTGGGTCCGGCTGACCCTTGAATCGATGCCACAGCCGTCGCCCTGCCAGGAACAGCAGCAACCCTCCCGCTGTCGCCGTCACGGCGGCCAGGGGACGACCGTACGCATTCGACCGTACGGTCACGCTGGTCGGCGTACCCAATTGGCGGCCATCTGTCGTGGTCAGCGAGAAGTTGACTTCCAGCTTGCGAGAATCGTTCATTTCCGCGGGCACAGTCAACTGTCGGCTACCTCGCGGCGGAAGCTGTTTGGGACCGATGTCACTGATCTGCATCTCGGGTGGGGCTTCCACACGCAGGTCGACGTTGATGGCGATGGGCAGCTCGTTGCGCGCCACCAGCAGGAGCGGACTCTGTCCCGACGCGAGGGTGTAGACGCCGCCCGGAGACACCACACTGACGGCCCGGTACATCCCGTCGACGGCTTCGGTGACGTTGTCGGCGCGGATGGTCGCAGCGCGCTCCGCCCGATTGACCGAAGCGGAGTCGACGTTGCGGCGATCGGCCAAGGTCATCGAGCGGAGCAGATCTTCGCGGAGCGGCGCCGTGAATCCCCGGGGGGTGAGCGAAGCCGCCGGATCGTCCACGAGCGAAGCTTCGAGCCCGTCGATACGCGGAAGTTGGGTGGTTGCGGTCTCGACGACGGACGTTTGCGGACCGTCCTGGGTAGCCCGGTCCGGGTAGTCGAGCGTGGCGGCGTCCGTCGCGCCCGGTTGCCTGCCGAGCAGTGCCGGCAGGGCCTGAGGTGAGGCGAGCCCGGACCGGATGAGGGTCGCGAGCATCGAGAGCACCGCCGTGGCGTCGTTGCTGTCGGCGGTCCACAGTTGCGGCGGCGCGAAGATCTGATTGCGCGGCAGCGACGTCGGCGTCAGCGCGGCCCAGGCCATCGCCCCCAGCGCGTCCTGACGTCGGGCGCTGCGCGATTCGATGTCGATGGTCGGCGCGGTGTCGTCGGGGATGTACGACGGGACCTGCGGCTCCGAGCCGGTGGCGGCCAGCGCCGCTGCCGCCGAGGTGTCGAAGGCAAGCGCGTCGAGTGAGCCGGTTATCCGCGACGACAGCTGCGGAGCTGCCGAGTCGACGGAAGTGTCAGCCACCATCGCTGTGGTGGGATTCACGCTCAGCACCTCTGCGGTGGCCGAGTCGAGGACACCCGAATCCGGCCAGACGAAATCTCGCAGTGAGGTCACGCCGAGGATGTTGTCGACGATGTCCGCCGGCCGTGTGAGCGCGGTAGCCGTCAACTCCGGATTGGCCACCGAGGTGACCGCGGCGAGATCGGACTGCGCGAACGGAACCGCCGTCGTGCACATCGAGGACGCGAGCGTCTTCACCCGGCCGAGCCACTGGTTGGCGGCGTCGCTGCCGCGGCCTTCGTGCGACGGCCCGGTGGGGTCGGACGAGTTGTCGGCCACGAGGTATCCGCGAGTCATGTTCTCGACGGTGATCAGAAGGTCGGGGTCGATTGCCAGGCAGAGCGCATCCGTGACGCGGCGATCGGTATCGCTCTCGGGCTTGGTGGCGTTCTCCACCGCATCGACCAACGCGTCCAGACGGCCGCCGTCGGAAAGTTCGGTGGCAAGTTCGTCGTCGATCAGGCGTACGGGCTCGTTGACCGCGCCGGGGATTCCGCCGACGAGTCGTGGCGCGTCGGCCAGCGGCCACATGAGCGTGACGCCGATCGGGGCGGACGTGTCGGGGGGAACGACGGCCGTGGCGGACGAACTGGGGGTTCCGGCTGTGGCGTTCGATTCGGCTGCGGCCGGCACACCGAGGACGGGGAGCAAGAAGCGTGCGTCGTCGAGTCGGGCGGCACCGCCGTACTCCGGGGTCCCGTTCACGTTGACGAGCATCGGGTAGACGCCGGGTTCGGTGATGTCGAGGGACAACCCGGTTGTGCTCCGGAGCGGCAGGGTGAGCGTGAACTGCTTGGACTGGCCGGTGTCGAGGGTGGTGGCGACGGTGTCGAATTCGCCGACCGTGTCGAAAACAGCCTGGTCGAAATCGAGTGCTGCGCGCACGTCCGAACTGGAGTCGATCGCGGGAGCACGTTGCAGCCTCACTCCGACGTCCTCGACGGGACGGTCACCGACGTTCTTCACCGTGCCCTTGACCACGACGTTGCGGTCGCTGGTGGTCGTCACCGTGGTCGGTGCGGTGGAGTCGATGGTCAGCTGCAGAAATTTGGCATCGTTGGTGTTTCGCGCCGGGGCGCGCTCACTGGGCTGGCTGGACGGCGCTGCCCATGCGACGGCCGTCGTTGCAGGCCCGAAACCGACAGCGGCCATCACCAGAGCGGCCACACCGGCCCGCCGCAGTGCCATTCTCATCCGGCGTCCGGTTCCTTCGGGCGCTGTTCTTGCCGTATTTCCGTTCGCGGCATCTCGGCGATCATCTGGGACGCGAGTTCTGCGAGTTTGCGCTCGTCGGCGTATGCGAGGCGCGAGTGCAATTCCGTCAGCGGCACCCAAGCGACTTCGGTGACCTCGATGTCCTCGTCGGAGAGTTCACCGCCGAGAAAGCGGAGGAGATAGTGGTGCACGGTCTTGTGGACGCGTCGACCTTCGGTCACGAACCAGTAGTCGATGCTGCCCAGCGGTGCCAGGACGGTTCCCTGGATACCGGTTTCTTCTTCGACCTCACGCATCGCGGTCTGCTCAGCGGTCTCACCTTGTTCGATATGGCCCTTCGGTAGCGACCAGAGCAGGCGTCCGCGGCGGTCGGTTCGGCCGATCAGTGCAGCGCAGAGGCGTTCCGGGGGTCCTCCCCAGCCGTCGACGACCAAGCCGCCCGCAGAAGTTTCACGGACGGTTCGCATCAAAGGTTTATCGGGGTTGCCGACGGCAGGTCGACGCCGCGGGTTGCGGCGACTCCTGTTTGTTCGTTCGGCACCAGACACCTCATCGATACTAGTTGGCGTTGCAGCGTTGCCCGGTAACCCGCGCAAAGCGGTCTATCGCGTTCGTATGCGCGTTCTGCTATTTGCGCACCTTAAGTAAGCTCCTTTCACGTGACTGTCCCTACCTCCGACGCTGATCGCCGCCTACGACTGCTTGCCGACGCCACCGCAACGCTCGGCACGTTGTCCGACGTGTTGAACCCGCTCGGTGAGCGTTTTGCTGCGGCCGGTCACGAGCTGTTCCTGGTGGGTGGCAGTGTTCGCGACGCGATCCTCGGCCGCTTCAGTGGCGATCTGGACTTCACGACGGACGCCAGGCCGGAGAAGGTTCAGGCTCTGCTCAAGGGCTGGGTGGACAAGCAGTGGGACACGGGCATCGAGTTCGGGACCATCAGCGCCATCAAGCACGGCCAGGAGATCGAGATCACGACCTTCCGGGCCGACGCTTACGATCGCGTCTCTCGTAATCCGATAGTCGAGTACGGCACGACGTTGGCCGACGATCTGGTGCGCCGCGATTTCACCGTCAACGCGATGGCGATGAAGATCGGCGCGGACGGTTCCTACACGTTTGTCGATCCGTTGAACGGCATGGACGCGCTGTTGGCCGGAGAGCTCGATACGCCGTCGGCGCCGGAAAACTCGTTCAACGACGATCCGCTGCGGATGCTGCGTGCTGCCCGGTTCGTCTCGCAGCTTGGTTTCACGTTGAACAATCGTGTTTTCGAGGCCATCAAGGAGATGGCGTCGCAGATCGAGCGAATCACCGCCGAGCGTGTGCAGGTGGAGCTGAACAAACTGATGCTGGGCATGTACCCGGTGGACGGCATCAACATGATGGTCGACTCCGGACTGGCTGCATACGTGCTGCCCGAGGTTCCGCAGATGAAGCTCGAGATCGACGAGCATCACCAGCACAAGGACGTCTACCAGCACTCCCTCACGGTGCTCCAGCAGGCGATCGATCTCGAAGAAGGCGATCCGGACCTTGTATTGCGTTGGGCAGCACTGCTTCACGACATCGGAAAGCCGGATACCAAGCGTAACGAGCCTGGCGGTGGGGTCAGCTTCCACCACCACGAGGTGGTCGGCGCCAAGCTGGTGCGCAAGCGCATGCGGGCACTGAAGTTCTCGAAGCAGATGGTCGACGACGTCTCACAGCTCGTGTTCCTGCACTTGCGTTTTCACGGCTACGGCAAGGGACAGTGGACCGACTCGGCGGTGCGGCGGTACGTCACCGACGCGGGCGAGCTGCTCCCCCGCTTGCACAAGCTCGTGCGGGCCGACTGCACCACACGCAACAAGCGTCGCGCCGCGCAGCTGCAGGCCACGTACGACGACATCGAAGAGCGGATCGCGCGCATCGCCGAGCAGGAAGACCTTGCTCGGGTGCGTCCGGACCTCGACGGCAACGCCATCATGGAACTGCTCAACATCCCGGCCGGCCCGCAGGTGGGCAAGGCATGGACGTTCCTCAAGGAACTACGTCTGGATCGCGGCCCGCTCGAGCGTGACGAGGCCGAGGCCGAACTGCTGAAGTGGTGGGCTACCCAGCAGGGCTAGTTTCTCGTTTCTTGCGGTTGATCAGCACCGCTGACAATCCGGCGGCATAGACACCCGCACCGGCAACGGCCAGGCCGACGCTCTTGCCGTCGGGTGCGATCACCGTCGACGCTGCCGCGATCGCACCGATGAACGCGACGTTGAACACGGTGTCCTGCAGGGCGAATACCTGACCTCGACGGTCGTCGTCGATGTCGATCTGCATGGCCGCGTCGCCGCTGAGTTTCACGGACTGGCCGGCGATGCCGAGCAGGAAAGCGGCGATCAGCAGCGACCCCTGAGTCAGCGTGGTCACGAAGACGAGCTGGACGAGAACCGCGCACACCAGGGCGTAGGTGATCGTCCGTGAGCGACCGATCCGCGGGATGAGGAACGGTGTGATCAATGCCGCGATCAGCATTCCGATTGCCGTGGCGCCGACGGCGACGCCGAATCCGGCCATCCCTCCGGGTAATTGGGAGCCGTTCGAGGTGTCGCGTAGGACCAGCACCATGATGAGGGTGTTGATGCCGAAGCAGATGCGGTGCGCTCCGATTCCGATCATCGCCGTGGTGACGCCGGGCGCCTCCCAGACAGCGGTTGCCCCGGTGCGCAGTCCGGCCGTCACCGAACGGACGGCACTGGCGCGGACCACTTCGTCGGCGACCGGACCAAGTGAGCGGGCCGTGAACCTGGCCGCGGCGAGGGCCGCGATCACTGATCCCAGTGCTGCGATGGCCACGGCGGCGCCTGACGCTCGATCGCCCGCGCCGATCACACCGATGATCGCCACCGCCGCCGAAGCACCCAAGGCTGCTATCACCGAACCAGCGGTTGTGAGAACGGAATTGGTTGCCACCAGCCACGATTGCCGGACGACCTTCGGCAGGGCTGCGGATACGCCTGCCCCGACGAAGCGACTGACTCCGATTGCAGCAAGCGCACAGGTCAACAACAGAGTGTCACCGCCGCCGGCGACCAGCAGCACCGCAGTGGTCAGGATGAAGAGCCCGCGGAGCACGCTCGCCCACAGGAGCACCAGGCGGCGGTCCCAACGATCCAGCAGAGCGCCGGCAAAGGGGCCGATCACCGAATAAGGAAGGAGCAGTACGGCAAAGCCGGCCGCTATCGCCACCGGATCGGTTTCGCGTTCCGGGTTGAAGAGGATAGCGCCGCCGAGCGCGGCCTGGAACATTCCGTCGCCGAACTGGCTGGAAAAGCGGACGAGCGCCAGCCTTCCGAGGCCGGGTGATTCACGCAGGGTGTGCAGTACGCGCTGCCAGGCCTCGCGGCGGTTCGAGGCTCGGTTCATAAGCGGAAACTGTAGTGGGTGGGTCAGGCGCCGATCTTGACGGTGGCCCGCTCGAGGATCGGCGCGACGTCGACGCCCCTCGGCAGCGTTCCGAACACACTCCCCCAGCTGTTTCCGAGCCGACTCGCGCAGAACGCGTCGGCCACCGCGGGCTGCCCGTAGCGGAGCAACAGCGAGGCCTGCAGTGCGAGCGCCATGTCGCCGACGATCTTTCGTGCCCGGTATTCGATGTCGTCGAAATCGCCGAAAGCCGCCTGGAGATCTCGCACGGCCTGATCGAAGTGGCCGTCCACTCCACTGGCTCGTTTCAGCTCGTCGAAGAACACCTGCAGTGTTTCGGGTTGCTTGGCCATCGCCCGCAGTGTGTCGAGCGCCGCGACGTTGCCGGAACCCTCCCACACCGAAAGCAGCGGAGCCTCGCGATAGAGGCGCGGCATCCGGGATTCCTCCACGTATCCGTTTCCGCCCAGACACTCGAGTGCCTCGGCAGCGTGGATCGGTCCGCGCTTGCAGACGAAATACTTACTCACGGCCAACGAAATGCGTCGTAGTGCGCTGGCGTGGGCATCGCCTGCGGTTGCGCGGTCGGTCAGAGCGGCCAGCCACATCGCGACGGTGGTCGACGCTTCCGATTCCACCGCCAGATCTGCCAGAACGTTTCGCATCAAGGGTTGGTCGATCAGGTTGGCGCCGAAAGCACTTCGATGCGTCGCGTGGTGAACTGCCTGCATGGTGCCGACGCGCATGCCGGTGGCCGTGCCGATCGTGCAGTCCAACCGGGTCATGTTGACCATCTCGATAATGGTGCGCACGCCCCGGCCTTCCTCGCCGACCATCCATGCGAGAGCGTCGAGGTACTCGACCTCACTGCTCGCGTTGGAATGATTGCCCAACTTGTCCTTCAAGCGTTGCAGGTACATGTTGTTGAGCGAGCCGTCCGGCAGGACCCGAGGCAGGAAGAAGCACGACAGACCACCCGGTGCCTGGGCGAGGACGAGGAACACGTCCGACATCGGCGCGGAGGTGAACCACTTGTGGCCCGTCAGCAGGTAGCTGCCGTCGGATTGTGGCACTGCCCTTGTGGTTCCGGCACGAACATCCGAACCGCCCTGCTTTTCCGTCATCGACATACCGGCGATCAATCCGGGTTTGGTGAGGGGAGCTTTCAGCGCCGGCTCGTAGTGCCGCGTGGTCAGGAGGGGTTCGTACTGCGCGGCCAGATCCGCGTTGTGCCGCAGCGCGGGGATCACGGCGTACGTCATGGAGATGGGACAGCCGTGACCGGCGTCGGTTTGACCCCACACGGCCATCTTCGCGGCGCGGACGAGGTGTGCGTGTGGATTCGGGTCAACCCACGGAGCGCCGTGCAGTCCCAATTCCACTGCGGTGCTCATGAGTTGGTGATAGGCGGGGTCGTAGCGGACCTCGTCGATACGGTTGCCGTAGCGGTCGTGGGTTCTCAGGACAGGTGGGTGCTCCTCGGCCAGATCGCCCCACTCCTGGGCCTGCGCGCTTCCGGCGCGGATTCCAACCTGATGAACCCCCTCGAGTGCGTCCGATGCTCCTTCGCGGTGTAGTGCCTCGAGGATCGGCGCGTATTCGGCTGCGTCGTAATCGATCAGGGGCGGAACCTGATTGGTGACTTCATGCGTGGGTGTCATCGAAGCTCCCTAACGATCGAAGGGTGAAGGCGAGAATGGCGTCGATCGCAGCGGGATCGGTGGTGCCTCCGCGCAGTGGAAGGATCAGGGCCTCGCCGATTGCCCCGACGATGCACGCTGCCGTCAGAGTGGCGTCCTGTGGCGGTATCTCACCGGTGTCGACTGCCGAACGAATTGCGGTGGCCAGGCAATCGCGGAACGATTCGCGAAACATGAGACGCTGTTCGTCGACGAGTGGGTCCACCGGTTCCACCAGCAGGGCATAGGCGAGAACCGGTGCGCGCATGGCACGTTCGGCGAAGGTGCGAACCGACGCCGATACCGCGGAGCGGTGATTGCCTTCCAGATGTCGGGCGCTGTCTCCGGCGTCCCGAGCCGCGGATACCTCACGGCTGCAGACTGATTGGAACACTTCGGCGAACAATTCGCCCTTGCCGTCGAAGTGTCGATACAGCGTCCCGGTGCCGACGCCGGCGTTCTTGGCCACCGCGGCGATGGAACATCCCGCATAGCCGTGGGTGGCCACTGCCGTCGTGGCGGCTTCGAGCAGTCGGGCGCGTTGGGCGTCCAGTCTTTCCTGTACTGCCGGAGTGCGGCGATAGGCCATGTGAAGAAGTGAACACCCGTTCCGTTCTTGCGTCAAGAGCCCCCACCTGCAGGTTCAGGCAGCAGCGGCGCGAGCCTGTTCCGCGCGCCACCACGCGACGGTCTCTTCGGCGGCCTGATCGAGCGGCGTCGGCGAGAGTCCGAGCAGCACTTCGCTGGCACTCGAGTCCATGACGAACGGCTTGGTGAACTGGTAGTTCATCTCAGCGAGTTCGCGGCTGTCGGTGTTGATCTTGCCGACGGCGTCGAGCACCCAGGCGGGGAGTACACCCACCTTGGCGGGGGATGCCCCGGCGGCTCGGGCGAAGGCCTCGGCGATCTTGCGCTGAGTGAGCGCGGGGCCGGTGGGTGCGTGGAGGACGGAGTTCCAAAGTTCGGGGTTGTGTGCCGCCGCGATCATCGCTGCTGCGAGATCGGGGATGTAGGTGAAGGAGTGCGGCTGATCTGCGGAACCGATGACACGAATCTTCTTACCTGCCATGACTTTCGGAACCATGCGCTCGCCGGCGTGGGCGGTGCGGACGCGGGGACCGAAGAAGTCCGAGGCCACGACGCTGACGGTGGGTGTTGCAGAGGCCTCGCGAGCACGCAGCAGCGCGGTGCGCACGCCGCGCTTGCCACCGGTGGCGTTGCGTGGATCGGATTCGGTCATCAGGGTGTCGGAGTTGTAGGCGTAGAGGCTTTCGGGGAAGACCACGACGGCACCGATGGATGCGGCCGCGTCGAGCACAACCTCCTCGGCCGCCGGGAGTTCCCGCTCCCAATCGGCTGCGTTGTAAGCAGCGTGGATGCAGTGGTAGATGGCCGTGGCGCCCTCGCTGACCGAGCGAAGGGCCTCGGCATCCGAGACATCGACGCGTCGCCGGTCGATCAGCGGGTGCTCGGGCCCGCTGCCGGACCTGGTCAGGAGCCGGACGTTGATTCCCTGCTCGGCGAGCTGTAGTGCGACGGCGGATCCGACGGGTCCTGCTCCGGTGACGATTTCGAGGTTCGACATGGTGTGCCCTTCTTGTTTCGAGTGAACTGAGAGCACTGCTCTCGTTTTCAAGAATGCACCTGCACCCGAGCGCTGTCAAGAGCAGTGCTCTCTTTTGTTGATACTGCTCTCGGTCATGGGGCAAGATGGACTCATGGTTGGAACTCCCCGCGAACGGGCGCGCGAACAGACGCTGCAGGACATCACCCGTATCGGACGCGAGCATCTTGCTGCCGTCGGCGCTGCCGCTTTGTCTCTGCGGGCCGTCGCGCGTGACCTGGGAGTCGTGTCCTCAGCGGTATACCGCTATGTCGCCAGTCGGGACGAACTGCTGACCTTGCTGGTGGTCGACGGGTACACGGAACTGGGCGCGGAAGTGGACGCCGCCGTGAATGCCGTTGCAGCAGAGGATTTTCGCGGACAGTTCATTGCTCTCGGGCGCGCCGTTCGCAGCTGGGCGATCCGGGAGCCGGCCCGCTACGGTCTGTTGTTCGGCAGCCCCGTCCCCGGCTACGACGCTCCGGGCGAGCAGACCACCGGCCCCGGCACCCTCGTCGTGACCCGGCTGATCGGGATCATCGACGCCGCCCATCGCGCGGGTTCACTGACGGTGCGAGAGGGTCCGGGCCTGAGTGACACGTTGGCAGCGGACCTCGAGGGAGTGCGGAATGAACTGGGTACCGACCTGCCGCCGGATGCCGCGGTGCGCGCAACTCTCGTCTGGGTATCGCTGTTCGGTTCGGTGAACTTCGAGGTGTTCGGGCAGTACGGAAGCGATACGTTCACCGACGCGAGCGAGATTTTCGAGCGGCATTTGGCACTACTTGCCGATGTGGCGGGTCTGACCTGAACACGCTTGTGTCTCGTTCCTCCGCGCGCAGTTGTCGGTGAGATGATGTCCTTGTGGCGCACGCAGAAGAACCCGAGGATCGAATGGCCTGGATAGAACCGGAGGTTCGTCCGGGCAGTTTGTTGGTGTCGTCGACCGATCTCACGGAACCCGCATTTCGCCGCACCGTCATCTACATGATCGAGCACAACGACGCCGGGAGCCTGGGCGTCGTCGTCAATCGGCCGAGTGAGACGGCCGTGCAGAACGTGTTGCCGCAGTGGTCACCGCTGACCGCGCATCCTTCGGCCCTGTACATCGGTGGACCAGTCAAGCGTGACTCGGCGCTTTGCCTGGGCATCGCTCGCAACGGTGCGCGGATCGACGGCGTCGCCGGTCTGCGGCGGGTGGACGGCAAGGTAGTCATGGTGGATCTGGACTCGGACCCGGAGGTCATTGCTCCTCTGGTCGAAGGGATCCGAATTTTTGCCGGGTACTCGGGTTGGACTCTGGGCCAGCTGGATTCGGAGCTCGAGCGTGAAGACTGGATGGTGATCAGCTCGCTGCCGTCGGATGTGCTGACGCCGCCCCGAGTCGATGTCTGGGCACGGGTGCTACGACGCCAGCCGCTACCCGTGGCGATGCTGGCCAGCCACCCCATCGAGGTGGAACGAAACTGACTTGTCGGAGGTCGATGATATTCCTGTGTCATCGTTTTCGAGAGAGGTGGCAGTAATGCTCGCTGAGCGTCAGATCCAGTGCGCGGATTGTGTTTCGGATGTCGATCACTGCCACGATTCTTTGCTGCGGCATGCCGACGGATCACTCGAATGCACCGGCGCGAACTGCCTCGACTTGGCATCGGTCCGCCATGCGCTGTCCATCGATTGTGCTGAACTGCAGGGCGGTTGCGGCTGCGTCGACGCGACCCGAGGCGAGTTGCTCGCTAGCTGACGCTGACCGGATCCCGATTCGCGAAGCGTTGCGCCATCGCAGCACAGACGATCAGTTGGATCTGATGGAAGATCATCAGCGGCAACACGATCAGGCCGACGGGCTGGCCCGCGAACAGTACAGCCGCCATCGGTAGGCCCGTTGCCAAGGACTTCTTCGACCCGCAGAAGATGATGACGATCTGATCGGGAAGATCGAACCCGAGCTTGCGCCCCGCGAGAGTGGTCACGCCGAGAACCAGCGCGAGAATCAGGCAGCACACGATTGTGAGGATCACGATCTGCCAGATCGTGATGGTGCTCCAGATCCCCTCTTTCATGCTTTCGCTGAAGGCGGCGAAGACAACGAGGAGGATCGATCCGCGATCGACGTACTTGGTGGGTTCGGCGTACTTCTGCAGCCATCCGATCACCAGCGGGCGGATCAGCTGACCGACGATGAACGGGATCAGCAACTGCACGACGATGTCGAGGATCGACGAGAAGTCGACCGTCGCCTGGCCGGTGGTGTTCATCAGCAGAACCACCAGCAGCGGTGTGACGAAGACGCCGATCAGGTTGGAGAACGACGCACTGACGATCGCGCCCGCGACATTCCCCTTGGCGATCGAGGTGAACGCGATCGAAGACTGAACCGTCGACGGAACCAGGCACATGTAGAGGATGCCGGTGTAGAGCTCGTCGCTGATCAGCGTCGGCGACAGGAATCGCAGTGCTAGGCCGATCAGTGGGAACAGCACGAACGTCGCGGCGAGGACGACGGTGTGCAGTCGCCAGTGCTTGACGCCCTTCCAGGCTTCCTGCGGCGAGAGTCGCGCGCCGTAGAGCAGGAACAAGAAGCCGATGGCGATCTTGGTGGCCCAGTTCAGAATGCTCTCCGCGGTACCCGATACCGGGAACACACTTCCGAGCACGCCGGCGATGATGATGCCGAGGATGAACCCGTCGATGTAGAACCTACTGAGAAACTTCACCTGGCTAAGGATAACGGCGAGCTTCAGCGGGCTCTCGAGCCCCACGAAGGTTGAAGCCCATCACCGCCAGGCACAGCAGCGTCCCGATGATCGACAGCTCGATGATGGCCGTCTGCATTCCCTGGAGGGTGATGGCGATACCCGCGATGATCGACGGGATCGCCAGTCCCGCGTAGCTGACGGTGAAGAACGCGGCCAGAACTCCGCCGTGGCTCTCGCGGGCGTGGGTCCGGGCGGCGGCGTTGACGCGCTTCATGCCGCCGGCAAACGCCAGACCGTGCCCGGCGCCGACCACGACGGTGATGACGCCAAGCAGCGCCAGGCTCGGGACGAGGTCGACCACGAGGAGGCCGATCATTCCCAGAGCGAGGATTCCCAGGCCGGCGGTGACGGACGTGCGCGGGTCCATGCGGCTTCCGCCGAGTTGCGCGACCACCGAGCAGATCATCACCAGTGCGGCCGCCCCGCCGCCGAGTAGAAGGTTGTCGATGTTCAGCAGGCTGGTCATCCACGACGGGACCACCGACTGGAAGAGCCCGACCGCGCCCCACGACAGCGCGACGGCGAGCGAGCTGAGCCAGAAAGTCTCGCGAATAGTGGCGGGAACATGTGGCATTTGGAAGAACCGCTTCGGGCGTGTGACGTCCCCGATCCGCGGAAGTAGCAGCAACACGATCAGTGCCGGGATGAACGCGACGAGGAAGATCAGATACGGCAACCGCAGCGGTTGTGGAAGGTACTGGGCGATTGCACCGGACACGAGTGGTCCGAGCGCACCGCCCAACGCGCCCGTCACCGTCGATACGAGCGCTGCTCGTCGGTGATCGAACTTCGGTTCCTGCTCCACCAATGCGGCGCTGCCCGCCGCACTGGCCGCGCCCACCGCGATTCCCTGGGCAATCCGGCCGACGAACAACCACACCGTCGCGTCGGCAAATGCCAGAACGAGCGTGCCGACGACGCTCAGAGCGAGTGCAGTAAGGAGCACGGTGCGTCGGCCGAGGGCGTCGGACAGCGGTCCGAAGAACAGCAATGCCGGAACGAGGCCGGCGACGTAGACGCCGTAGATCAGCGTCTGGATGGTGGGCGTGAATCCGAACTCGGTCCGGTACAGCCCGTAGACGGAGGTGGGCATGTTCGCGCCCAAGAGGATCACGGTGAGGACGTAGCCCACGCCGTAGAAGTGTCGATTGGTGCGGCGTGTGCGTTCTTCGGTGGCGACAGCTGTGGCGGACGTGGGAAGCCCCTCCTGAAGACAAAGTGCGAAAATACATGGGTCGTCCTACGTATCGTAGGTGAGTGGAATGATCGCCGCTAATGCTGTGAGGATGAGCTGATGACCGTTGTTCGCAAAGAGTCCGCGTACGAGCAATCCCTCGACTGGATGCGCACGCAGATCTCCGACGGCGTCTGGACAGTGGGCAATCGTGTTCCGACCGAGCCGGAGCTGATGAGTGTTCTCGGCGTCGGCCGGAACACCGTGCGCGAAGCGATCAAGACATTGACCTCGACGGGAGTTCTCGAGATCCGTCGCGGATCAGGGACCTTCGTGCGCGCTCGGACCGACATCGGCGGACTGCTCGGCAAACACGCGTCCGTCGACGAGATGAAATACGTCTTCGAAGTGCGTCGTGCGCTCGAGATGGAAGCGGTCCGGTTGGCGTGTGAGCGTCGCAGCGACGACGACGTTCGGATACTTCGTGAACTGGCCGCCAAGCGTGATGTCCCAGCGGAGAACTTCGTCGACGTCGATCTCGCGTTTCACATTGCCGTTGTCGATGCCGCCCACAATCCCGTGCTGAAAGATCTGTTTGCCGGAATCCTCGAAACAGTTCGAGCCACCTACGAGGTGACCGAAGGGGTGCATCCGCCGTCGCTGACGTCTTCGCATCATCGGGGAGTTGCCGAAGCCATCGCCGAACGCGATGTCACCAAAGCCAGGGCTGCTGCGTGTGGGTATCTCGAGAAGACTCAGGAAGCGATCGGTTCAGGCTCGGCGGTTAGCGAGTCCGGGCGTCGGCCAATCGATTGAGTGACCCGGCGATGTCTTCGGCTTCGGGTGTCGTGATCGTGAGTCGGTCGCCACAAGCGAACGTGATGACCACCGCTGGTCCGGTGCGGGTGACGACGCCGTAGTTGCGACGACCCTTGGTCTTGAGTCCCCAGCCGCCGAAGTCCGCGAACGGTTTGATCTCCGCGATGTCAGCTCCGACAACTTCGTCGATGTCGTAGGTCATCGCAGCCATCCCCATGTTGATCACCCGGATCTCCCGTTCGTC
This sequence comes from Rhodococcus sp. KB6, assembly GCF_001445685.1. NCBI lineage: Bacteria > Bacillati > Actinomycetota > Actinomycetes > Mycobacteriales > Nocardiaceae > Rhodococcus > Rhodococcus sp. KB6. The sequence continues at coordinate 29,220 of NZ_LNAK01000028.1, forward strand.
GACGATCACCCGGAAGCGAACCAAGCTGACGACAAGCAGGCCGAGTGCCCCGAAGATGAACAGCGGCCAGAGTGACCGCGTCGCCAACGCCATGACGACTCCGGGCGACAGAGTGATCGCAGCGAGGATCACCGACCCCTTGGTGCTGAATCCGACGTCGTCGGAGATGGGGAGAGCGCAGCGGCTTCGCGGCAACCCGGCCGAGGGTTCGATCGTGGCAAGAGTGCGGACGCGGTAGTCACGCAGGAACGAGGCGCCGATCCACCCCAACACCCCGCCGATGACAAAGCCGACACCGATAGACCACAGCGGGAGTGACGTCGTAGATGGATCAGTGACATCGAGTTGGGTGTAGAGCAAAGCGAAGTTCACTGTCGTGATGAGCCCGACCACGCTCAGCCCGACAACCAACATGAATCGGCGCATCATCAGCATCGCGGGAGCAAGAGCAGCAATCGCACTCAGGCCGCCACCGAAGAGCAGCGTCAGAAGTGCAATGGTCCAGGCGTTGGCCGACGGGGTGGAGAATCCGTCCGGCGAGGTGGTGGTCCAGTGAGTCGCGATCTGTTCCGGGAGGCGGGGCTCCCAAATTTTTGTCAGGACGAAGCCGAAGACCGCACACAACAGCGGAACGACTAGCCCGAATACGACCCCGGCCGGGTCGACCACGCGATGTTTCACGTGAATCAATGAGCCGGCTGGCAAGCATCCTTGAGCGCGCAGGCACCGCAGGAAGCGGTACCGCAAGCGGCAGCGTTCGCCTTGGCCTCGGGGGTCTCCGCCACCGGCTCGTCTGCGGCAGGCTCGGAGTGTCCGCCGCAGTTGCAGTCGTTACCGCATCCGCTCTGCTGCGGGAGTGCGGCGGCAGCACGGGCACCGATGCCTCCACCGAAACCGGCGGTGAGGACGGCGACGACGACGGCGATGATCGCGACTGCGACGCCGAAGACTCCGCCGATGGTCAGTGCTGCGACTCCGCCGATGACCAACATTCCGGCGGCCGCGAGCATGGTCGGACCGGCCACCTTGTTGGCGAGGGCGAACGACTCCTCGCTCCGCAGGGAATCCTCGGTGCGGACACCGGCCCAGCGGTTGCGCGGGAGTTTGCCGATCAGTCCGGCGACAGCAACTCCACCGACGGCGACAGCGAGCACGAATAGCACCACAGCGACAACGATCACCCATACAGGATAGGCGCGAGTGGAGTTGATGGTATGCCCGGGTCGTGCAGGCTCTACCCTGGTTATCGGTATTTCCGTCAGCCAAGTAGATAGCGACCACAGTGACCGAGTCTCCGCAGTCCCCCGATTCACCAGCCGACGCAACTCCGCAGCACCGCTACACCGCGGAGCTCGCCGGCCAGATCGAGCAGCACTGGCAGGACCGCTGGAGTGAGGAAGGCACGTTCAACGCGCCCAATCCGGTCGGTCCGCTCTCCTCGCCCGACGGTGTTCCCGCCGACAAGCTCTTCGTGCAGGACATGTTCCCGTACCCCTCGGGTTCGGGCCTGCATGTCGGTCACCCGCTCGGATACATCGCTACGGACGTCTTCGCGCGCTTCCATCGCATGCAGGGCCGCAATGTCCTGCACACCCTCGGTTACGACGCCTTCGGTCTCCCGGCCGAGCAGTACGCCGTGCAGACGGGTACCCACCCACGGACCACCACCGAGTCCAACATCGCCAACATGAAGCGCCAGCTGCGACGCCTGGGTCTGGGCCACGACGAGCGTCGTAGTCTCGCGACGACGGATGTCGACTTCTACCACTGGACGCAGTGGATCTTCCTGCAGATCCATGGCGCCTGGTACGACAAGGAAGCCGGCAAGGCGCGTCGTATCTCCGAGTTGGAAGCCGAGTTCGATTCCGGTGAGCGCGCTCTGGAAGACGGACGCGAGTGGGCTTCGTTGGACGTGGCCGCGAAGGCCAAGGTTCTGGACTCGTACCGCCTTGTCTACCAGTCGGATTCGATGGTCAACTGGTGCCCCGGTTTGGGTACCGTCCTGGCCAACGAGGAAGTCACCGCCGACGGTCGTAGTGACCGCGGAAACTTCCCAGTCTTCCGTAAGCATCTCCAGCAGTGGATGATGCGCATCACCGCGTACTCCGATCGCCTGGTCGACGACCTCGAGTACCTGGATTGGCCGGACAAGGTCAAGGCCATGCAGCGCAACTGGATCGGACGCTCGTACGGTGCCGAAGTTACCTTTGCTGCAGGCGAGTACGGCGTCGATGTGTTCACTACCCGTCCGGACACGCTGTTCGGCGCCACCTACGTGACGCTGGCTCCTGAGCACGACTTGGTGGACAAGCTCGTCGCGGACGAGTGGCCCGAAGGTGTCGACGCGCGCTGGACTGGCGGTGCCACGACTCCGGCGGAAGCTGTTGCTGCATACCGTAAGTCGATTGCCGCCAAGACCGACCTGGAGCGCCAGGAAAACAAGGAGAAGACTGGCGTCTTCCTCGGTTCCTACGCCGTCAATCCGGTCAACGGACACAAGGTTCCGATCTTCATCGCCGACTACGTTCTGACGGGTTACGGCACCGGTGCGATCATGGCAGTTCCGGGACACGATCACCGTGACTGGGAGTTCGCGAACGCGTTCGGTCTGGATATTCTCGAAGTTATTGCCGGTGGCAATGTTTCGGAGGCTGCGTACTCCGGTGACGGCCCGCTGGTGAACTCCGACTACCTCGACGGGCTGGACGTTGCCGAGGCCAAGGCGACCGTCATCAGTCGCCTCGAGGAGAGCGGCCAGGGCAAGGGCACCATCCAGTACAAGCTGCGCGACTGGCTTTTCGCGCGTCAGCGTTACTGGGGCGAGCCTTTCCCGATCGTCTACGACGCGGACGGCAACGCACACGCTCTGCCGGATTCGGCTCTGCCCGTGGTGCTTCCGGAGGTCGAGGACTACGCACCCGTGTCCTTCGATCCGGACGACGCCAACTCCGAGCCCTCTCCCCCGCTGAACAAGGCGACCGACTGGGTCAACGTCGAGCTCGATCTCGGTGACGGTCTGCAGACCTACCACCGCGACACCAACGTCATGCCGCAGTGGGCAGGTAGCTCGTGGTACCAGCTGCGCTACATCGACCCCACCAACCAGGACGCCTTCTGCGACCCGCAGAACGAGGCGTACTGGACGGGCCCGCGTCCGGAACTGCACGGCCCCAACGATCCCGGTGGAGTCGACCTGTACGTCGGCGGCGTCGAGCACGCAGTGCTGCACCTGCTGTACTCGCGCTTCTGGCACAAGGTTCTGTTCGACCTGGGCTACGTGTCCTCGAGCGAGCCGTACCGCCGCCTGTACAACCAGGGCTACATCCAGGCATTCGCGTACACCGACGCCCGCGGCGTCTACGTGCCGGCAGAGGAGGTCGTCGAGCGTGACGGCAAGTTCTTCTACGAAGGCGCCGAGGTCAACCGCGAGTACGGCAAGATGGGCAAGAGCCTGAAGAATGCCGTTGCGCCGGACGAGATCTGCGCCGAGTTCGGTGCAGACACTCTGCGTGTGTACGAGATGTCGATGGGTCCGCTGGACACCTCGCGTCCGTGGGCAACCAAGGACGTCGTCGGTGCTGCGCGATTCCTGCAGCGAGTGTGGCGCGTCGTCATCGACGAGGAGACCGGCAAGCCCCGTGTCACCGACGAAGCTCCTGGTGAAGAGACTCTGCGTGCGCTCAACAAGGCGATTTCCGGTGTCATCGAGGATTACACGGCGCTGCGCGACAACACGGCCGCCGCGAAGCTGATCGAGTACAACAACCACCTCACCAAGGCGTTCCCGGGCGGTGCGCCGCGTGCTGCTGTCGAGCCGCTGGTGCTGATGCTCGCTCCCCTGGCGCCGCACCTCGCGGAAGAGCTGTGGTCGCGTCTGGGTCACACGGAATCCCTTGCGCACGGACCCTTCCCGGCAGTCGAGGAGAAGTGGCTCGTCGAGGATACCGTCGAGTACCCGATCCAGGTCAACGGCAAGGTTCGTAGCCGCATCAGCGTCCCGGCGGACGCCGATCGCAAGGCTGTCGAAGAGATTGCGCTGGCCGACGAGAAGATCGTCGCTCTGCTCGAGGGCAACGCACCCCGCAAGGTGATCGTTGTGCCGGGCAAGATGGTGAACATAGTTCTGTAGGGCCTTCGGCCCCTGTGCGCCGTTTTGGTAGTTACCGCTACCGAAACGGCGCACAGTCGTATCTGGGTGCGTATCTGGGCGCCACAGATGTGCTGCCAGTCTTCACAGGCGTCGTGGGTGATCGCCCGGATCGAATCTCCGATCCAGTTTCCGATTCAAGCTGCGATCTTCGAACAATCTGAATACTCCACTTGGAGAACGAGTGTCATCGCTTCGCGGCACGCGAACACCACCTCACTTCGATCTGTTCAAGCAGGGGAGCGCCGGGTATTACGGAGTCACTATTGATGAATTATATTGTGACCCTTAGGCGATGCCCTGAGAGAGTGTTTCAATCCCTTAGGTATCGGCCCTTAGGGGCAAGCCCCGAGCGAATCGTGTGAATTTCAACCCCAGGGGACGATGTGGGCGCGGCTCGTTCTGAGGATTGTTGACGCGATGACATCGAACCAGAACATAAGTTGGCAATTCACTAAAGCTGTTCTCCGGAAGCCGTTTACCATGGGCGCGGTCGCGCCGAGTTCTCCCTCCGTCGCAGCGGAACTGGCGGCGGTCGTACCAGCGGTCGGCGCGCCTGTGATCGTCGAGTTGGGTCCGGGGACAGGTTCTGTCTCGGACGCCATCTCCTCACGAATACCGAGGAGCGGCCGTCATATCGCGGTCGAGGTTGATCGTGAACTGGTGAGGCATCTGTGTCGGACGAGGCCAAGCATCGAGGCGATTTGGGGCGACGCCTGTGATCTGATCGCCCTGTTGAAATCCGCTGGAGTAGAACGCGTTGACGCAATCGTCTGTGCGCTCCCGTGGTCGCTCATCGATCTCGGAAAGCAGTGTCTGATTCTGGATCAAATTGCGACCCTGCTCACGGATGGCGGGCAGGCGAGCCTTCTCGCTTACCCCCACGCGCGCTGGCTACCGAGAGCCCAGGGATTCCGAATTGCACTGAACGAAAAGTTCACCGACGTCTCGTGTGGACCGGTTATTTGGCGTAACGCACCGCCGGCGGTTGTGTACCGATGTGGGCAGCCGATGACTCGTGCGAATTTCTGCTGACCTCTTGACCGGGCTGCCCCCGGTTTGGTTGCTCGCGGCGGGTGGGATGCTGATCATGGCGGAAGTGGGCACGTTGGTCGGGATCATTCTTCCTGGTGTGACGGCGGTCCTTGCTTTCGGGTATCTCGGAAGTACGGGTGCCGTTCACCCAGTCGCAGCGTGTCTTGTCGCGATCGCCGGTGAAATTGCCGGAGGGCATATTGCCTACGTGCGAGGCCGACGTGCTCGCCGGTTCAGGAGAGTGAGTCCACTCGCGGGAACGGGAGCCCGTGGGGCCGACCGGTCGCGGGCATGGTCGCGGTTGATGGAACTCTCTCAATCGATGGAGTTACGGGCTCTGAGCCTGGTGGAACGGCATGGCGCTGCAGCGATTGTTCTGTGTCAGTGGATGGCTGGAGTCCGGACCGTAACACCGCGTCTGGTGGGATCCGTCGGGACGAGCTATCGGAGGTTTGCCGTTGCGCAAGTGCCGTCTGCGATGGCCTGGGTGTGCACGTGGATGTCAGTCGGGGCAGTAGCTGGAGCGGCGTACGAGCGCGTAGCTGCAGGAGTGGGGGTAGTCGGACTGCTGGCGCTGGCGTTGACATTTCTGTCTGTGGTGGTGTGGGCAAGCGTGAGTCACTGCTTTTCAGCCCGGGTTAATCGCGCGTCGCCTCCGCAGAGTAGTTGCCTTTGCTCACAATCGAACCGCCGCAGTCCTTTTGGTGCACCGTCGCCAATCAGTCGTTGTCCTGATTGTCCCGCTCCGCGGAACATTCTGTAGCGCGCGGTCGACGCGAGGGCTGTGATGCAGGTAACACGTTACCGAGATCGGTAGCTGTCGTTCCATTGCACTTCCCGGCTAGGCCCCCGTCGACGGTATTCGACAGAGGGTCAATCGAATTCGTAGGTGTTCCCGAAAGGATCTTCCAGCCATGGCGTCTCATGTCCACAGCGACGGTTCGTCTCCCAGTTTGCCCGAACCGACATCGATACCGGAGCGGTGGACTCCGCGACTGGTGTTCTCCCTGGCGTCGATTGTTCTACTTCTCGAGATGCTCGCAGTGAGCTACATGATGATCTCCACTGCTCTCCCTGCGATCTCGGTGCACTATCAAACGACGCAGGGAGCTTGGCTGCTCACGTCGTTCTTGCTGCTGGGGGCGGTCGCGTCTCCTCTGCTCGGCAAGCTCGCCGACATGTACGGCAAACGAAAAGTCCTGCTCTTGGCTGTCGCCGGCGCGGCGGTCGGATCCTTCATTTCGGCGATAGCGCCGAGCTACGCGATCCTGATTCTGGGCCGGTCGCTGACGGGTCTGCTGGTTCCCTGCCTGTTCCTGAGTTACTCCCTCATTCGAGATGTTTTTCCGCCGAAAACTGTTGCCTTGGCCGTCAGTATCGCGACTTCCGGTATGGGTTTGATTGCGATCCCGGCGCCGTTCCTCACCGGTTGGTTGATCGACAACCACGGGTTCCGGAGCATCTTCTGGTTCTTTGTCGTCGGGCTGGTTCTCCTCGGCGGCATGATCTTCGCTTCGACGGCGGAATCGACTGTCCGACTTCGCTCTTCGCTGGACCTGATCGGTGCGGTACTGCTCGGGTCGGGCATCGCCGGAATTCTGATCGGCGTCAGCTTCGGACCGACCTGGGGCTGGAAGAACGGTTCGACACTGGCCTACCTGATCGGCGGCGTCGCACTGTTGGTGGCTTGGGTTGCCTCTGCCCGAGCCATCCGCGAGCCCTTGATCGACCTGCGCTACTTCGGCAAGCGTTCGGTGATGCTCACCGCCGTCGGTGCCGGGTTCTGCTACGGCGCGTCGGGAGTCTTCACGATCTTGCTGCCGATGATGGTGATGACCCCAGCAGTTCTCGGCCTGGGATACGGATTCGGCGTGACGGCAGAGGGATTCGCGATCTTCCAGGCGCCCCTTGGCGGCATGGTGGTGGTCGGTGGTTTGATCGTGGGCTTCCTCGTGGGGCGCAACATCCGGCCCCGTCTGCTGATGATCATCGGAATGATCCTCATGGCAGTCGGATTCACGTTGACGGCAACCATTCACGACAACAAGCCTCTGCTCATCATCTTTGCCGGAATCTTCGGTGTCGGTATGGGTATGGGCTACGCCTCCATCCCGAACCTGCTCATCGAGGCAGTGCCGCCGCAGTTGCAGGCAACCACGGCGAGCATGGTTGCGGTCTTCCAGAGCATCTTCCCCGCAGTGCTTCCCGTCATCGCCTTCACGGTCTTGAACTCGCACATCGCGATGGCGATGGAGGGCGCTGTCTTCTACACCGACGAGGGCATGCGTATCGCGTTCCTGATCGGTGCTGCTGCAGCAGTTCTCGGCGCGATCGCAGCCGTGTTCCTGCCGCGAAACATCGTCCAGATCGGCGCAGAAGACGGTGTGCAGCAGGAGACGTCCCTCCTCCCTGCTCACTGATCACACGATGATGTGCGGCTACTGGCCAACGTCCGTAGCCGCACATCGCCGTGGTGCACTTCGACGTCATGCAAGATGAATCTCCTGCAGCGAGATCTCACCCCGCAGCGGACGCTCTGCGACCTGTGCCAGATCAGATACGAATGTGTCCGCGATCGATCGGGTGGTGGTGAGTTGTACCGACAGAACATTGTTCGCTTGACTGCACACAGTTGCGCCGTGCCGGTACGCCACCAGCGCCACGGGATCGACGCGTTGGAAAGTCGCGGTGACGTGTAGGCCGACCTGTGGTGTCACCGGAACGAACGGGCCGTGGTCCGTCTTGATGCGAACTATCCCGACGATCTTGTTGAGACGCTTGATCAACATGGCGTCGGAGATCGTTGCCGGGCAACGGTACGCGATCGACATTCCGGTGACTCCCGGCGATGTCACGGATACCCATGTAGACAGGCTGACGACCTCGACGCCGAGCTTCCACCCCAGCGACGAAATACGTGCGAGAACCGCCGCGGTATCGTGGCATTCGACCACCATGGTGCCCACCCGACTCGTATCGGTGCCCACCCGAGCCGCTTCACCCATTTCCTCGACCTCCTCCGCCTAGAGAGGAAGTCCGGGCGCATCGACCCCGATGATTCTCGATCCCCGGAAGAAGTCGAGAAGCTCTGCGTCGCCGTGTGCGCCGATACCGCTTCCGCCCCAGAAACTCTGGGTCGAGTGGTCGTCTAGGTCCAGGAGGCTGGTGCTGTTGATCTTGTTCTCACCGCAATCGATTCGGGTCGCAAGTTCACGAGCGGCGTCGACGTCGGCGCCGAACACGTATCCGGCCAGGCCGGTATCGAGAGCGTTGGCCTCGAGCAGAGCTTCCTCGTCGGTTGATGCTCGGTGCACCGTCAGGATCGGCCCGAAGGTCTCCGATTTGGTCTGCTTCGACGAGATTCCGTGCACCACTGTCGGTGGGAAGAACCATCCGGCATCGTCAGGCACGGGGGTGCTCGAGACGGCCGTGCCGCCCACGCCACGGAGGAACTCGACGGTATCCCGCATCCGTTGGAGTTGAGGCTCGTTCGCCTGCGGACCCATCGTGGTGTTGGCGTCATCGGTTCGGCCGAGTGCGATTTCGGCCGTGCGGTCGAGTATTGCGTCGACAAGCCGGTCGTGAAGGTGCGGCGGCACGAAGACGCTTCCCGGACTCTCACACCATTGCCCGTTGAGTTTGGTGAACCCGTCGACGAGTGCGGTGGCAGTCAGATCGATGTCGGCGTCGGCGCGGATGATCACGGGGTTGTTGCTGCCGAGCTCGAGTTGAAGAGCCTTGAAATCGGTAGAAGCTGCAGCGGCGATGGAACTACCGGCTGCTCGGCCGCCGGTGAACGCCAGTGCTCGGATTCGTCGATCGGAGGCCAGTAGATGCCCGACGTCCCCGCCTCCGTGAACGAGTTGAAACAGAGCTTTCGGCGCGTCGACTTCGGCGATGGCACGTGAGATCGCCTCGGCAAGCACGTTGGGACCCGACGGTGCCCAGTTGGAGGGCTTGGCGATGACCGGAGCACCTGCGGCCAAAGCGAATGCGGTCTTCTTGGCGGTGATGAAGCTCGGTGCGTTCCACGGTGCGATCGCAGCGGTCGGGCCCCACGCCAGCCGATGTAATTGTGCACCTGACGCCAGCTGCTCGAACCCGGAGGAGTTCTTCAGATGCGTTGCAGCACTGCGGAACAGATCGGGAAGTCCGCCGGCGAAAAGTGTGCTGATCGAAAGCGGAAGGCCGTTGTTCTTGGAGTCCTCACGGGCGATCGCCGCAGTCCGTTCTTCGACAAGTTCAGCCGTTCTCTCGAGTAGGCGCACCCGGTCGGCGACCGGTCGACGGGTCCAGACACCCGATCGGTGAAGTTCTGTCGCGGCGGTGATCGCCCTCTCCACCTGTTCGGTGGAGGACGAGAGTTGGGCTTGCAGTTTCTCTCCGGTGTCGGGATCGGTGAGAAATTCGCCGAGTTCGATAGCCGGTGTTTCGGCGTTTCCGTCGATCGTGTTGTTCTGGGGCACGAGTGAGCATGAAGTGGTCATGACTGTCCTTCGTGGCGAAATCGTTTGTAGGTCAGATGTTGTCGAGGTAGCGTTCGCGTTCCCAGTCGGTGACCGCGGACATGAAGGAATCCCATTCGTCCTTGGCGACCGCCGCATAGTGCGATACGACCTCGGCGCCGAACGCCGCGAGTGCGAACTCACTGGCCTCGAGCGCACGCGCCGCTTCGTCCAGTGTGCCGGGCAGCGGTTGTTGCTTCACCTTCTCGAGTGTGTCTGTGTCGCTGTACCCGTCGCGTCGTACCGGTGCGCCGGGATCGAGCTTTCGTGTCAGACCGTCGTTCATCGACGCCAGAACGGCGGCGAGTGCGAGATACGGATTTGCGTCCGCCCCTGGCAGTCTCATTTCGAGACGGTTGGCGGACGGTGCACCGGTGATGAGTCGGCAGGTGGTAGTCCTGTTGTCGAAACCCCAGGTCAAGTCGTTCCCCGAGAAATCGTGGCTGGCTCTGGTGCGGCGCATCGAGTTGATGGTCGGCGTGTAGAACAGCATGAGTTCCGGGCAGTGCGCGAGAACTCCGCCGACGGCGTGCAGCAGCTCGGCGCTCGCGGTGTTTTCTGCGCTTTCGTCGTGGAACGGGAAGGTGTCGTCGCTCCGCATGGACGCGTGAATATGACACGACGAGCCCATGCCGTCGGTGCTCGGACGTGCCATGAAGGTAGCAGTGAGCCCTTCTGCCGCAGCGACGTCGTGGACGACCTGCTTGAATAGCACATGGCGGTCGGCCATCTCGAGGGCGGTTCCGTATTCGAGGTTGATCTCCCACTGGCCCAGGCCGTATTCGACCTGAGAGACCTCCACGGGAATCGCGCTCTCCTCCAACGCGGTTCGTACCTTGCGGAAGAAAGGTTCCATCGCGTTGCCGGCGGTGATGGTGTAATCCGAGGGCACCAGGGTGGTGGGTTCGAGATCCCGATAGCCGCTGCGCCTCAACGCGTCGGGGGTACCCCGGTAGAGGTGGAACTCGAGTTCCGTTGCCGCGTAGACGGTGTGGCCGTCAGCTTCGAGCTTGTCGATCTGCTTGCGCAGGATCGTGCGCGGTGCGATCGGGACCATCTCGCCGGTATGTTCGTCGACCGAGTCAGCGATGACGATGGCAGTGGACTCGAGCCACGACGCACGTCGAAGTGTCCCCAGATCGGGTCGCAGGCGGAAGTCATGCCAGCCGGTGTGTCCGCCGGCGTAGTCGACAACGAGTTTGTCCATGCGTTGGCTGGCATCCCAGGCATACACACAGGTGCACACATGCAGACCCTCGTCGATGTTCGCGAGGAAAATTCGCGTCGGGACTCGTTTGCCGATCAACCGTCCGTAGAGGTCGATACCGGCGATGAGGACGGTGTCGATATCGGACTCGGCGAGCTCGGCCGTGGTGAGCCGGCCTTTCATCGGGCAAGCCATCCGCCGTCGACGGGCAGCTGGACTCCACTGATGTAGGAGGCGTCGTCGGAGAGCAGGAAGGAGACTGCAGCACCCATGTCCTCGGGGCGGCCGACGCGCGGCACCAGGAGCCTGGACTTCATGAAGTCGAGAACTTCGCCGGAGGAGACGTCGATGCCAGGCAGGAAGGCGGTGGGGACCGGCCCGGGGGCGATCGCGTTGACTCGTACGTTGTACCGCGAGAGTTCGACGGCCAGAGCCTTCGTCAGCATCTTCACTCCACCCTTCGACGCGTTGTAGTGGACCTGTGCGAAGCCCTGGGAGGACACGACCACGTCCGCTTCCACCGTCGACAAGTTCACCACAGCGCCGCTGTTGCCGTCGCGGAAGTACGGGGTGGCGATCTGCGTGACGATGAACATGCCCTTGAGATTGACGTCGAGGACGAGGTCCCACTCTTCGTCGGTGAGGTTCTCGAGAGAACTCATCGTGATCAGGCCGGCGTTGTTGACGAGGTAGTCGAAGCGTCCCCATTCGGCGACGGTGGCTTCGAAAGCGGCGCTCACGGCGGCGCGGTCGCGCACATCGGCCTCAAGGGCGAGCGCGGGTGTGCCGTACTGCGATTCGATAAGTGCGACGGTCTCCTTTGCACTTTCGATGTGAAGGTCCACGACCGCGACGCGGGCACCGTCGGAGGCGAGGCGCAGCGCGATGCCGCGGCCGATTCCGGAGCCTGCACCGGTGATCAGGGCAACCTTGTTCTCATGCGTACGTGACATTGTTGTCTTCCATTCTGTGATGATCGATCTGGTGAGAAGAATTGGTCCGACGGGAGGTTGCAGCGTCGACGAGCCACGCGAAGAGCGGATCGATGTCGGCGAAGAATTCGGGGTGCCACTGCACGCCCACCACGGGGCGATCGTCGGCCTGGATGGCTTCGGCGACGCCGTCGAGCGCGCGTCCGACGATCCGAAGCCCGCTCCCCGGGGTGTCCACGGCTTGGTGGTGAAGGCTGTTCACGTGAATGCTGTTGCCGTACAGACTGTATGGGATGGAGCCGGATTCAAGGGCGACCTGTTGTGGTCGGTAGGAACGCGGATAGCCGAAGAAGCTGTGCGCCTCACCGGCGTCGGTCGGAAGGTCGGCAACCAGTGTGCCGCCGCGGGCGACATTGACGACTTGGTGTCCTCGGCACACTCCCAGGATTGGCAGTCCGATCTCCCAGGCCGCATCGACCAGGGCGAACTCGAATTCGTCCCGAGCGGGGTCGATGGGTGACGAGTTGGGTCCGGGGGTGCGGCCGTATCGCCTGGGGTCCACGTCGGAACCACCGCTGAGGACGAGGGCATCGAGATGCTCGACGATTCGGCGCGGATCACTGTGGATGCTCAGCAGGATCGGTTGACCACCGGCAGCGCGGATTTTCGAGGGAAAATCGGTGAAGAACATTTCCATCAACGCGTCGCCGACGACGTTGGGTAGTGACGGCCCGCCGCGGTCGACGCGGCCGGTGACTCCGATCAGGGGCATGGCGGGGAGTGCCTCCGCCGTCATCGTGAATTGGGTCATAGGAGCGAGCATAGAACCATTGAATGGCTTTTCGCTAGAGTTTGGCTTGTAAAGTCGGGGTAACGGGTTCGAAGTGCCGCGCGCTGCTGTATCTATTCAAGGACAGTTGCGAATGGGAGCGTTCGATTTCGTAGGTCAAGACGAAGCGTAAGTGTCGGTCCAGGCACCGAGTAGGGGGTACGAGACGTGCAGATCGACAAGCTGCCGGCCATCGAATTCATGGTCAGTGCACCGACGTTGGGGGAGGATATCGCTCGACGCTTGCGACTGCTCATTCACAGCGGCGCGCTCAGCCCCGGTGATCGCCTGCCATCCGAGCGTGAACTGTCTCAGCAACTCGAAGTCGGTCGAGTCAGTGTGCGAGAAGCGGTCCGAATCCTTCAGGCGATGGGATACATCGAGGTGCGGCGAGGAGCCACGGGCGGATCGTTCGTTTCGGAGTTGACCAGGCCTTATGAAGACTGGGTTGGCCAGTTGAAAGCGCGAGAAGCAGACATCGACGAGATCGTCGACCTCCGTATCGGATTGGAAATGCGCACGGCAAGCCTCGCGGCGGTCCGGCGAACCGATCGTCATCTTCTCGAGTTGCTCGAATCCATTGAGCAATTGGGGGTTTCCGGAAGTCGGGGATCGTTCCGGGCTTGTGACGCCAGGTTCCACGGCGGTATCGCCAGAGCGGCGGGAAACAGCAGGTTGGAGGCCGCTGTGGTCGAGGCTCGCGGCGAAATGTTCGTCCCCGTCGATCATCTCGTGTTCGAAGACCAGGTCGAGGCTTCGAGGGTGGAGCACAAGGAAATCTTCGAGGCGATCAAGCGGGGCGACAGCGCTCGCGCGGCGGAGGCAATGGAACGTCACATTCTGCACGCAAAAGACGAGCTCAAACGCTTGGCGCTGCAGGAAGAAGGCTGACGGGAGCGCGACGAACGGACGGTTCGTCCCGTTTTTCGCAAGTAAAAGTTTTGTGAATTGGGTCCCGAATCGACTTCAATGGTTCTAACATCGCCCGTATGACCCATACTTCCGTCAATGCTTCACGTGATGCATCCGGCGATGACCGAACTCTTCGTGGCTCGCTGGGTACCGGCTCGATAGTCCTCATGGTCGTTGCCGCAGCTGCTCCCCTGACTGTGATCAGTGGTCTTGTGCCGCTGGGTATTTCCGGTGGCAACGGTGCGGGCTTCCCCATGACCTTCGCCGTGACAACCGGTGTACTTCTGCTCTTCGCCGTCGGGTTCACCGCGATGTCGCGTTACATCCCGGGAACCGGAGCGTTCTATCTCTACATCGGACATGGTCTCGGCCGTGGTGCCGGCGTCGGCAGTGCGATGTTGGCCCTCGTCAGTTACAGCACAGTGCAATTGGCCGTATACGGCTACCTCGGCCCGGCAATGAGTTCGTTGATCACCTCCTACGGTGGTCCGGAGGTGCCGTGGTGGATCTTCTCGCTCGCCTCGTTGGCTCTGGTAGCCGTCCTCGGATTTCGTCATATCGAATTGTCGGGCAAGGTGCTCGGCATCCTGTTGATCGCAGAGGTCGGGATCGTAGTCGTACTCGACGCTTTCATCGTCGCCGACGGTGGTCCGGAAGGCCCGTCGACAGCAATGTTCTCTCCGTCGGAAATATTCTCCGGATCCCCCGGCGTCGCATTGGTATTCGCGCTTGCCGGTTACATCGGGTTCGAGTCGACGGCGATCTTCCGTGACGAAGCGAAGGATCCCGCGCGGACTATCCCGCGAGCGACATACGCCGCCTTGATCCTCATCGGCGGCTTCTACGCTCTCTCCAGTTGGGCGGTTGTGACAGCCTGGGGCGACAAGGGTGCAGTGGACATTGCGGGTACTGACCCCGACGGCATGCTGATCACCACTGCCACCGACTTTGCCGGAACGGTGACAGCCCACCTGATTCAAATTCTGTTGGTGTCCAGTCTCTTTGCCGCAGTTCTGTCTCTCCACAATGTCTTGGCCAGATACATCTTCGTTCTGTCGAACACCGGCGTTCTGCCGGGCGCAGGTGGGCGGACGCACCGCGTGCATGGTTCGCCGCACATCGCGTCAGTGGTGCAATCCTGCTGTGCTTTGGTACTTCTCGGAGCTTGCATCGTCATCGGTCTGGATCCGGTGACACAGATCTTCGCGTGGTTCGCCGGCGTTGCAACGGTGGGGATCGTGGCTCTCATGTTGCTCACCTGCCTTGCGGTGCTCGTCTTCTTTCATCGTACGAAGGTCGATCAGCGATTCTGGCACACCAAACTTGCCCCGAGCTTGGGCCTTGTCGGGCTGATCGGATTCGCGATCGCCATTGCCGGAAACCTTCCGCTCCTACTAGGCGGCAACATTCTGGCCGTGGTGATGACCGGGGTGCTGGTGCTCGCGTTTGTCGGTGGATTCCTCTATGCGCGACGACGGAAGCAAGTGAGCTTCGAACTCCCGTCGTGAGAGGGCTTTCGGTGAAATGATGGGTGCACCCGCACTCGAGAAAGCAGGACTCCCATGACGTTCGCGGATCTGGACGGTGACGAACTGTGGAGTTACCTGACGGAGCGTTCAGGATTGCCCGGCCCGCGCGCGAACCTTGGGCTCATGCTCGAGTTCGCGCGCGGCGCCGATGACGACGACATCCTGCTGGCGGCGGAGTCCGAGGACGAATACATCCGCTGCTGTGGGATCGTCGGGCTCGGATTCATCCTTGTTCGTTCACGCGACAAGGCTGTTCTGAACAGTCTCACGGAGGCAACCACCAGTGCTTCGTGGCGTGCACGTGAAGCTGCCGCGATGGCCGTTCAAGCGATAGGCGACACGGATCCGGAATTGTTCCGGGCGATCATCGAGCAGTGGGCGCGCTCCACCCATCCATTGACGCTGCGCGCAGCGGCTGCCGGGATCTGCGAGCCACGGTTGCTGAAGGACAGGACCAACGCTGCGCTGGCCGTCCAGGTGTGCCGAGACGCTACCGAGTGGATCGTCTCGCAACCGGCTGATTCCCGTCGTGACGCCGACACACGGACTCTCCGGCAGGCGCTCGGATACTGCTGGAGTGTCGCGGTTGCGGCGGATCCGGAGAATGCCCTGCCGGCATTCGTCTCCCTGGGGGCGTCGGACGACACCGATGTCGTCTGGATCGTGCGGGAGAACCGGAAGAAGGCTCGCCTGCGCAAGGTGCTCGAAAGCTGACCCGTGGAACAGAGTCGTAGGTTATCCTCAGAATTAGAACCTGTTCTAACTACGAGGGGTAGACCATGGCACCGTCCGCAGAGGTAATCCGCAAGACCGTCGACGCCTACATCGAGACCGTTGCGACGGGCACTGCTGCCCAGGTTGTGGCCCTGTACGCAGAGGGTGCAACGGTCGAAGACCCGGTTGGTACCGACGCGCGCACCACCCGCGAGTCCATTCTCGAGTTCTACTCCGTGATCGAGAATTTCGACCAGGAAGCTCACCTTCAGACCCTCCGCATCGCCGGAAACGAAGCGGCATTCCACTTCTCGCTGATCACCAAGCTCGGCGAGCAGACTCTGACCATCGCACCCATCGACGTCATGACCTTCGACGACGACGGAAAGATCCTGTCGATGCGTGCATTCTGGAACCAGGAAGACATGATCACCGCCTGACATGACGGTCAAGACGATCGACGTCGACGGATTCTGTTGGCAGATCGACGATTCCGGTTCCGGGACAGCTGTGGTCATGTGCCACGGCTTTCCCGGCCTCGGATACAGCTATCGCCATCAGTCGGCAGCGTTGGCGGAAGCGGGTTTTCGGTCGATTGCACTCGACATGCCCGGTTACGGCGGCACTACCCGCCCCGACGCGATCGAGGACTACACCAACGACGCCGTCGCGAACCGGCTGATCGACCTACTCGACGCTCTCGGAATCGACAAAGCGGTGTTCGTCGGACACGATTTCGGCGCTCCGGTTGCGTGGACGACAGCGCTTCGTCACCCCGATCGCGTTGCGGGACTGGTCTCCTTGGCGGTTCCCTATGCGCCGGACAGATTCCCGGCCAAGCCCTCGGCCATCTACGCCGCCTTGGCGCGCAAGCACTTTCTGCACATTCACTATTTTCAGGAACCGGGTGTCGCGGAGCGCGAACTCGACGCCCGTCCACGTGAATTCCTTCAGCGGCTCTTCCATGCCTTGTCCGGGGCTTACCGGTACCTCGATGTGTGGAAGAACCCCTCCGAAGGAAACGGCTATCTCGACGTACTTCCCGAGGCGCCGGCGTTGCCGTGGTCGTGGCTCACCGAGGATGATTTGGATGTCTATGTAAAGGCCTTTACTGCAACAGGTTTCACCGGTGGCTTGAACTGGTACCGAGCGTATGACGCCAATTGGGAACGCAGCGCGGATCTGGACGGCGCGCACGTCGAGGTCCCGACGCTCTTCGTTGCGGGCGCGGAAGACCCGGTCATCGCGATGAGCGGTCCCAAGGCACTGGACCGAATGAAGGACACTGTCCCCGACCTGCGGGGTGTACATCTCCTCGGCGGTGCGGGGCACTTCGTACAACAAGAACGCGCTGTCGAGGTCAATGAACTTTTGATCTCTTTCCTTCGGAGTCTCTAGGCGAAATCGGACAGAGGGTCTAGCGTTGCGCAGATGCGCACCAGGATCTTCGATCGCGGTATTCGTGTTGGTATCACCGGTGCTCTTGTTGCCGGTTCGCTTCTGGCTCTGGGCGTGTCCGGTGCCGCCGCCGCTCCGCCTTGCCCTGGATCGTCACCCGCCATACTCAGCGCCCAGATTCCGGGTGCTGCCCTCGAGGGTGTCACGGTGGACGGGCAAGGGCGCCTGTATACGACCGACCTGGTGAGTGGGCGGATCTTCCGCGTCGACGGGCCTGGTCAGGCCGCAGTTCCGATCGCGACGGTTCCCGGCGGTGCGGGCGCACTCGCGTGGAGCCCGGACGGTTCACTGCTGGTGGGTACCGGAGCAAACGCCGGCGTGCTGATCGGCGATCTGACGCGTGCTGCGTCGGTCGCGCGGGTGGACGTGAACTCGGGCGCCGTGACGCCGATAGCCGGTGGTCTGAGCGCTGCAAACGGCCTTGCTGTCGCGCACGACGGGACGATCTACGCCACCAACGATTTCGGTTCGCTGATCGGAAAGGTCAGCCCGAATGGTTCCGTCGACCCGGCGTGGGCAACCTTCCCGAGTGCAAACGGCGCTGCCCTGAGCGCCGATAATCGCTGGCTCTACGTTTCGCGCACGTTCGCAAACCCGGGTGTCAGCCGCATCTCCGTGGACAATCCGGGATATTCGGAGTCGTTGGTCGATCTCGGTGGTTTCGAAACCTTTTCTGCCCCAGATGGTTTGACCTTGGACTCGCGAGATCGCGCAATTATTCCCACGGACATCAGTGGTGAGGTGTGGCGGATCGACGGACCCGGCCAGTACTGCTCGCTCACCAGCGGACTGCAGGCGTCGAGTGTGTTGACCTACGGGCGTGGCAATTCCGGTTTCGCGGCCGGGCATCTCTACCGCGCCGGCTTCGACGGAAAGATCTTCGAGATTCCGGCCGGCTTCGACGCGGGCGCCCAGGCCGCAACACCCTGACGCGACACCCTGACGCGACTTACCCACTACTGATGCCGGGACTGCCGGAATCGTCCATACTGGTCTGCATGGCGGAAACGAGTGAGATCGACGAGGCCGAAGTGGCCCTTCCCGCGATACCGCAGCCGTTGCTGACCCCGCTCACGGAAGCTGCGATCTTCCTGGTTTTCACCATCGACGAGGGTGGTGAGCAGGCAGTTCACGACGTTCTGGCGGATATTTCCGGGCTGCAGCGCTCGATCGGATTCCGGGTTCCCGCCGGTGGCTTGGCTGCCGTCGTCGGCATCGGTTCGGATGCGTGGGATCGACTTTTCGACGGTCCACGGCCGGCGGAATTGCATCCGTTCGTCGAGTTGACCGGTGACAAACACCACGCCCCGCGCACGCCGGGCGATCTGTTGTTTCACATCCGGGCCCGTCAGATGGACCTGTGCTTCGAGTTCGCCACGGTCGTGACCAACAGGTTGGCCGGGGCCGCGTCGGTGATCGACGAGGTCCACGGGTTCAAGTATTTCGAGCAACGCGACCTCATGGGTTTTGTCGACGGTACCGAGAACCCGTCCGGGCAGGCCGCTTACGTCGCGGTCACCGTCGGTGACGAGGATCCGGATTTCGCAGGCAGCAGTTACGTCATCGTCCAGAAGTACCTCCACGACATGTCGGAGTGGAACTCCCTGCCCGTCGAGGAGCAGGAGAACGTCATCGGACGCTCCAAGCTCGAAGATCTCGAGATGGACGACGACACCAAGCCGGCCAACTCCCACACCGCACTCACCGTCATCGAGGACGAATCCGGTGAGCAGATCCAGATTCTGCGGGACAACATGCCGTTCGGCCACGTCGGCTCCGCTGAGATGGGTACCTATTTCATCGGTTACTCGGCGTCGCCGACGGTCACCGAGCAGATGCTCACCAACATGTTCATCGGGAATCCCGTCGGCAATTACGACCGCATTCTCGATTTCTCCACCGCCGTCACCGGAATCAATTTCTTCGTTCCGACGGCGGACTTTCTCGACGATCCCCCGGACTTGCCGACCAGGCTCGTTCCCGAAGCGACGTTCACAGCGCCCATCTCTGACGGTTCTCTCGGAATCGGCAGCCTCAAAAGGAGTGCCCAGCAATGACAAACCTGCACCGCGACCTAGCACCCATTTCGGCAGCAGCCTGGGCCGAGATCGAGGAAGAGGCGAGCCGTACCTTCAAGCGTCACGTCGCCGGTCGTCGTGTCGTGGATGTGGAGGGACCGTCGGGTGACGATCTCGCGGCCATCCCACTCGGGCATCAGGTGCCGATCAATCCCTTGGCCGACGGCGTCATCGCACATGCTCGTCAGTCCCAGCCGATCATCGAACTGCGGGTCCCGTTCACCGTCAGCCGCCAGGCCATCGACGACGTCGAACGCGGCGCCAAGGACTCCGACTGGCAGCCCGTCAAGGACGCGGCCAAGCAGATCGCGTTCGCCGAGGACCGCGCCATCTTCGAGGGATACCCCGCAGCCAGCATCACCGGCGTGCGGGCCAGCGGTTCCAACCCGGAACTGAAGCTACCCATCGACGCCAAGGACTACCCGGAAGCCATCAGCCAGGCGATCACGTCGCTGCGCTTGGCCGGTGTCAACGGACCGTACTCACTGCTCTTGAATGCAGATGCGTTCACCGCGATCAACGAGACCTCCGATCACGGCTACCCCATCCGCGAGCACCTGCGACGCGTCCTCGACGGCGAGATCATCTGGGCCCCGGCCATCGACGGCGCTTTCCTGCTGTCGACGCGTGGCGGTGACTACGAACTGCATCTGGGCCAGGACCTGTCCATCGGCTATCTCTCGCACGATGCGAACTCCGTCGAGCTGTACTTCCAGGAATCGATGACGTTCCTCATGTACACCAGCGAAGCTGTTGTCTCACTTGCGTGAGAGCTTTCGAAACCTCTGATACCAGGGCGGGCGAGGCAGTTCGCCGATGTCCTGGAGATGGGCGACAAAGGCCTGGGCATCCGAACGCGAAGACGTCTTCGGCCGTCCGCCCGCCCACGCTGTGAACAACTGAAGATAACGATCGCCGAGGGTGTGGCGCACGACCGGAAGGTGGTGCGCCACTTCTCCTGCGCGCTTTCGGAGCAGTGCCGCCGAGACAACGGCGGCTTCGTCTTTGTCGAAGCCTTCGGGCAGTTCGCCACCCGCCACCAGTGCGCGAATCAGCGCCTCTTGACGCTCACCGAGCGTGCTCATGTGCGTGACCAGTCGGTGCCCGCGGTGATGCGATCCAGACCAGCTGCGTCGGCGATGGCATCGAGCTCGTCGAGCAATTCCAGTGCCGGCGGATAGTTTCCGTCGCGCTCGAGCATGATCGCGGGATGGTGACCGGCGGCGGTGAACTGCGCAAGGAGTTCCAGCACGGCTTCGGGCACCGGGTCGGTGTGCGTGTCGTGGTATTTTCCGTCGCTGAGACTGCCACCGGCGATGTGGCAGTAGGCGATTCGTTCGAGTGGCAGCCGGCTCAGCTCGGTCCAGGGATCACGCCCGCGATTGAGAGCGTTGGCGTAGACGTTCGCGATGTCGAGAACCAGCAGGGCTCCGGTGCGCTCGACGATCTCCGCGAGAAACTCCCCTTCGGTCAACTCGTCGTCCGGCCAGTCGAACAGGGCGGCAACGTTTTCGACGGCGAACGGCACCGGTAGACCGTCCTGAGTCCGGGTGATGTTGCGTACCAGGGCGTCGACGGCTTCGTAGGTGCGCGGAAGTGGGAGCAGGTGCCCGGCCTCGATGCCGCCTGCACGCACGAATGCGATGTGCTCGCTCGCCAAGGGAGCGCCCAGTAGCTGGGATGCACGCGCAAGGTGATCGATCCGTGCCTGATCTACCGCCTCGGCCCCGCCAAGTGAGAGCGAGATTCCGTGCGGGATCACCGGAACTCCCAGCGAGCCGAGGTGCGGCGGTATCTCGTTTCCGACGGATTCGGCAATGACTTCGCAGAATGCCAGGCCGTCGAGTTGCGCGATGATTCCGGAGACCTCGGGGCGCCAACCGATTCCCAGGCCGTGCAGGGTCATTCGAGTCACCTCCCGTGTGCAACTGCTAACGGCGACTATAGACGGATCAGCCGGGCAACCAGTTGGGTCCCGGACCGTTGCCTTCTTCGAAGATCAGCCACGTTTTGGTCGAGAGAACCCCGTCGAGTCCCTGGAGTTCTTCGAGAACGGTGTGGCGTAGTTCCTGGTTGTCCGGGGCTCGAACCAGCACCAGAACGTCGAAGTCGCCGCCGAGGAGGGAGAAGTGCTCGACAAACGGCAGGGCCTTCAAGGACGCCGCCAGACCTCGCCACGAGTGCTGCCTGATCGAGAGTGCCACGTATGCCGAGGAGCCGAGTCCGGCCTTCTCATGGGCGATCCGCGTCGTGAATCCGGTGATGATTCCGGCGTCCTCGAGCCTTTCGATGCGGACGTAGGCGTGAGCGCGGGATATGTGCGCCTTTTCAGCCAGTGCACGCATGGAGATGCGACTGTCTGCGACCAGTTCGGCGATGATGCGGCGGTCGATCGCATCGAGAGTGTGCGGTTCGGTGGCCATCTGTCCATTCCTGCTTCGGTAGTCGAGTCGGTTGATGGACATATTGCTGCCCGAATCCTCATGATAGGCCGTTTGTCTTGAATCCTCGACGCTTGCTGCCATTACGTCGCCGAAGTGCGAATACTGATGGACACAACGTCTTCTGGAGGTAGAAGTGACACTTGTCGAACCCTTGGGGGAACTGCGGTATCGGAAGTTCCTGCCGGCCGATTCCGCGGTGCAGTACCTCGACCCTGCCGGAGAACTGACGCGCAGCGAGGCCCGCTACGCGAAACCGAGCGACGATCGCCTGATCGCGATGTATCGAAAGATGTTCCTGGGCAGGCGTTTCGACCAGCAGGCGACGGCACTGACCAAACAGGGGCGCCTGGCCGTGTATCCGTCCTCGCGAGGGCAGGAGGCATGTCAGATCGCGGCAGCGATGAGTCTGGAGCCGAGTGACTGGCTCTTCCCCACCTACCGGGATTCGATGGCGTTGGCCGCCAGGGGTGTCGATCCGGTGCAGATTCTGAGCATGCTCGCCGGCGACTGGCACTGCGGATACGACCCGGTCGCACTGCGCAGTGCGCCGCAGTGCACCCCGCTGGCAACGCAATTGCTGCATGCAGCGGGGGTGGCCTACGGGGAGTCTCGACGGGGCTTGAACACCGTCGCCTTGGCGCTCTGTGGTGACGGCGCCACCAGTGAGGGCGATTTCCACGAGGCGCTGAACTTCGCCGCCGTCTTCAAGGCGCCGGTGATCTTTCTGGTGCAGAACAACGGATTTGCGATCAGCGTGCCACTGTCGCGCCAAAGCGCAGCACCGACGTTGGCGCACAAGGGCGTCGGCTACGGGATCGGCAGCGAGCAGGTCGACGGCAACGATCCCGTTGCGATGCTGGCCGTCATGGACGAGGCGGCACGCTTCGTCAGCAGCGGAAACGGACCGGTGATCGTCGAGGCACACACTTATCGCATCGACGCACACACCAATGCCGACGACGCCACCCGCTACCGCGACAGCGCCGAGGTGGAAGCCTGGCTCGGGCGAGATCCGTTGCCGCGTCTCGAAAAGTATCTGCGCGCACACGATCTGATCGACGACGCGTTCGTGGAATCACTGACCGCAGAGGCAGAAGCAGAGGCCGCCACACTACGCGCCGGCATGAACGTCGACCGCCCGCACGATCCGCTCGATCTGTTCCGGTATGTCTTCGCCGAGCAGACACCGCAATTGCGTGAGCAACAAGCCCAACTCGAAACCGAACTTGCCGCCGAAGCCGCTGACACAGGGGGACACTGACCATGCCCATGCTCACGATGGCTCAGGCCCTCAACACCGCGCTACGCGACTCTCTGGCTGCGGACGACAACGTTGTCGTCTTCGGTGAGGACGTCGGCACCCTGGGCGGCGTTTTCCGCGTCACCGACGGCCTCACCCGCGACTTCGGCGACGACCGATGCTTCGACACTCCCCTCGCCGAGTCCGGCATCATCGGATTCGCAATCGGCATGGCCATGACCGGTTTTCGTCCGGTCGTGGAAATGCAGTTCGACGCGTTTGCCTATCCGGCATTCGAGCAGATCGCCTCCCATGTCGCGAAGATCCGCAACCGCACCAAGGGCGCGCTGTCGATTCCGATAGTCATTCGTGTTCCTTTTGCCGGCGGTATCGGCGGGGTGGAGCATCACTGTGATTCCAGTGAGGGCTACTACGCGCACACACCCGGACTGAAGGTTGTGGCGCCGTCCACGGTGGAAGACGCGTACTCGCTGCTACGTTCGGCGATCGAGGACCCCGACCCGGTGATCTTCCTCGAGCCCAAGAAGCTGTACTTCGCGCGAGCAGATGTCGACCTGACCGCACGTGAGCCGATCGGTCGCGCCGTCGTCCGGCGCCGCGGTCGTGACGCGACGCTCATTGCCTACGGTCCGTCCGTGGATGTTGCACTGAGGTCCGCCGAGGCCGCTGCAGCCGAGGGCCGGGATATCGAGGTGATCGACATCCGCTCGATAGTGCCGTTCGACGACGAGACGGTCACCGCATCGGTGCGAAAGACCGGACGCTGCATCGTCATCCAGGAAGCGCAAGGTTTTGCCGGTGTGGGTGCAGAAATTGCTGCCCGAGTGCAGGAACGGTGTTTCCACCATCTCCATGCCCCGGTGCTCCGGGTCAGCGGCTTCGACATCCCCTACCCCGCTCCCAAGCTCGAGCGTCACCACCTGCCCAGCGTCGACCGTGTCCTGGACGCCCTCGACCGTCTGCAGTGGAACGACACTCCGGACACCCGTTGGGCGGTGACGGCATGAGCAATCAGGTTTTCATGCTCCCCGATCTGGGTGAAGGTCTGGCCGAGGCCGACATCGCGGAGTGGCACGTCAAGGTCGGCGACGTGGTCACCATCGATCAGATCGTCGTCGAGGTCGAGACCGCGAAAGCTGCTGTGGATGTGCCCATCCCGTTCGCCGGGACCGTGATCGAACTACACGGCAAAGACGGGGACACCCTGAAGGTGGGCACACCGCTGATCACTGTGAGTGGTGGCGAGAGTGTCGACGCGGTCGTTTCGGCCAACCACGAGCGCTACCGCGAAGAGGAACGCGCCGGTTCGGGCAACGTCCTGATCGGCTACGGCACCAGCGAGGATGCACCGAGACGCCGACGCAGAGCGGCTCCGTCGGTACGCGTGATCTCGCCGATCGTTCGTAAATTGGCCTCTGACAACAGTATCGACCTAGCCACGATTTCCGGATCGGGCGCTGGCGGAGTCATCACGCGCGCCGACGTCGAGGCCGGGGCAAACTTCGGACCGGAAACGGAAACGTCACACGCGACCGACCAAAGAATTCCGATCAAGGGGCTACGCAAGGTAGTTGCCGACAAGCTGTCCACCAGCCGCCGCGAGATCCCTGACGCGACAACCTGGGTCGACGTCGACGCCACCGAACTGTTGGCGGCGCGAGCCGAGATCAACAAGTCACTGCCCGATTCCGACAAGATCAGCCTGATGGCGCTCCTGGCTCGGCTGACGATCGCGGCGTTGGCGCAGTACCCCGAACTGAACTCGTCGGTCGACACGGCTCGAGGCGAGATCGTCCGACACGCCCGCACCCACCTGGGGATCGCCGCGCAGACACCGAAAGGATTGACGGTGCCGGTCATTCGTAATGCCGATTCACTGAGCACAGTCGAACTCGCACAGGCACTTCGGGTGACCACCGGCCTTGCCCGCGACGGCAAGCTCGAACCCGCCCGCCTGACCGGCGGCACGTTCACGCTCAACAACTATGGGGTATTCGGGGTCGACGGATCGACTCCGATCATCAATCACCCCGAGGCGGCAATTCTGGGGATCGGACGCATCATCGACAAGCCGTGGGTCGTGAACGGTGAGTTGACCGTTCGTAAGGTCACTCAGATCTCGTTGAGCTTCGACCACCGCGTCTGTGACGGAGGCGAAGCCGGCGGATTCCTCAGGCTGTTCGGTGACTACATCGAGAACCCGATCCGCGTCCTGGGAAGGCTCTGATGACCAAGGCTCCGATGACAACTGCAGAACCCCACAGCGACGTCGTGATTCTCGGTGGAGGATCGGGCGGCTATGCCTGCGCCATCCGCGCCGCCCAACTCGGATTGTCGGTCACGCTGATCGAAGCGGACAAGGTCGGCGGAACGTGCCTGCACCGCGGATGCATCCCGACCAAGGCACTGCTGCATTCCGCCGAGGTGGCCGATTCGGCACGCACCAGTGAGCAATTCGGTGTCCGGGCATCTTTTGCCGGCATCGACGTCGCGCAGGTGCACGACTACAAGAACGGGACAGTCGAGCGGCTGTACAGCGGTCTGCAAGGCTTGTTGGCGCAACACAAGATCACCATCGTCAACGGATACGGGACGTATGTCGGTGGGCGAAGCATCGACGTCGACGGAACCCGCTACACCGGAACATCACTCGTTCTGGCCACCGGCTCGTATCCGCGGGAACTCCCCGGCATCGAACTCGGCCGACGGATCGTCACCAGCGACCAGGCACTCGAACTCGACCGGGTGCCCACCAGCGCAACGGTACTCGGTGGCGGTGTCATCGGCGTCGAGTTCGCAAGCCTCTGGCGCTCGTTCGGCGCCGAAGTAACGATCGTCGAGGCACTCCCCCGACTGATCGCCGCCGAGGATCCGTGGTCGTCGAAGCAGCTGGAGCGGGCATACCGGAAACGTGGAATCGTCTGTAAGACAGACACAAAGGTCGATTCCGCGAAAGAAGCAGCCGATTCCGTCCGCATCGAACTAAGCGACGGAACGAAACTCGACACCGACCTACTGTTGGTCGCCGTCGGCCGCGGACCTCGCACGGACGGTGACGGTTTCGAAGAAAACGGAATCAGCCTCGACAAGGGATTTGTCGTCACCGACGAACGCCTCCGTACGTCCGTGGACGGTGTGTACGCGGTCGGCGACATCGTGCCCGGTCTTGCGTTGGCGCACCGAGGTTTCCAACAAGGAATCTTTGTGGCCGAACAGATTGCCGGCAAGGATCCGATACCGGTCGCCGAACACCTGATTCCTCGCGTGACGTACTCACATCCCGAAGTTGCATCGATCGGACTCGACGAAGAGGCGGCGCGCACGCAGTACGCCGACGTCTCCACCGTCATCTACGACCTGGCAGGTAACGGCAAGAGTCAGATCCTGCGAACTACCGGCGGAATCAAAGTGATTCGAAGCGGAACGAAAGGCCCTGTTGTCGGAGTTCACCTGGTGGGAGACCGCGTCGGCGAACTGATCGGTGAGGCGCAGTTGGCCGTTGCCTGGGAAGCACTTCCCGATGAAGTGGGGCGTTTCATCCACGCACACCCCAGTCAGAACGAAGCGTTGGGCGAGGCCATGCTCGCACTCGCGGGAACACCACTGCACGCCCACAACTGACCCGGAGACAGAAAAGGAGATTCAATGAGTATCGACGACGAACTGCGCTGGGACGGTGAACTGACCGTCACACGCCATGATCGGGAGACCGGCACGACTTTCGTGATTCGAATCGACTCCACCCGTCTGGGACCGGCGTCGGGTGGCACGCGGGCCGCTCACTATCCCTCCATCGGTCACGCATTGGCGGACGCCGGGAAGCTGTCCGGCGCAATGACTTTGAAGATGGCGGTCTCCGATCTGCCGATGGGTGGCGGGAAGTCGGTAATAGCGCTACCTGCACCGCGCAATCAGATCGACGCCGCAACCTGGACCCGTATCCTCGACATCCACGCCGAGAACATCGACAAGCTCGAAGGAAACTACTGGACTGGTCCTGACGTCAACACCAACTCTTCCGACATGGATCAGCTCAGCCGCACCACCAAATACGTCTTCGGGCGTTCGGTCGGCAACGGTGGCGCCGGTTCCAGCGCGCACGCCACCGCTCTGGGTGTGTTCGAAGCGATGAAGGCCACGGCGCGTCGCCGAGGACTCGGAACACTCGACGGCCGAACGGTACTGGTACAGGGGCTCGGCGCCGTCGGCGGCGACGTCGTCCGTCTCGCAGCGCAGGCTGGCGCACGTCTGCTGGTTGCCGATACGGACCCGCAGCGCCTCGAGGCGGCTTCTCTCGCGGGGCACACGGTCGTTCCTGCCGGCGAGGTCCTCCGAACACCGTGTGACCTCTTTGCCCCCTGCGCGATGGGAGGCATCATTGATTCCGCTGCGGCTGCGTCGATTCCGACTATGGCCGTGGCGGGCGCAGCAAACAACATCTTGACCGATGCCGCTGCCGGTGAGGTTCTGCGAGACCGCGGGGTTCTCTGTGCCCCTGATTTCGTCGCGAACGCAGGCGGAGCCTTTCACCTCGTGGGGCAAGAAGTCTTGGGGTGGAACGAAGACGACGTCGTCGAACGAACCCGCGGGATCGGTCGAACCTTGGACGAGGTGTACTCGTTGAGCGAGGAACGTGGCATCACTACCGAGGCCGCAGCGCTTATGCTCGCCCGGGCGCGGCTATCCCCCGCATCCACCGCCGCCGCCACATCCGCCACCCCCGCTGCAGCTGCCGCCTCCCCCGTCTGAACCGCCACCGTCCGAACCCCCGCTACTTCCGCTGCCGTCGGCACCGATTCCGGCGGCGGAGGCCAAGGCGGGATTGATCATCAGCATCGCCGAACCGGCGAAGAGAGCGGCGGACATTCCCGCCAAACGCGGTCCGTAGGCGGAGAAGGCAGGCTTGTTGCGCGGGGACAGGTAGGCGTGTGCCGTGGTCAGTTCCGAACGTGCCGCCTTGCCAGAGGTGGTTCGATCGAAGTTGAGCCCGAGCAGCGGGATGCTGAACCCGGTGACGAGTACGGCGAGAATCAGAAACTCGACGGGCTTGTCGTTGTGCAGTCCGAAAGCAATGCGGACGATACCCACGGCCACCAGGATCTTCAGCGGAACTGTGGAGAGAAAGATTGAACGCCTGGTGCTGTCGGAGGTCAGGTATCCCCGGTCCGCCAAAGAGTTTCGTAGGCGAGCTGTTTCCACCGTCATACGCTCGGCGAGTTGGCGCCGACGATGGGGTAGAGCCTGCTGGGCCAGGCGCTGGTACACGGTGAGGGTGTACCAGTCCAGGGTCTCGTCGCCAGGGCCCAACGGGCGCAGGACAGCGCCGTCGGTGGTGATCAGGTCAGCGCTACGCAGGATTGCCAATGATGCTGCGATGGCGCGTGACTCGCCGGTGAGCATTCCGACTTCCGGAGGCGTCAGTTGCTCGGCGGAATACCCGTGCTCGGTTGAGTACCCGTGCCGGCGTGCCCGGATCATCAGACGCCACCCCAGAGTGAGAACCATGAGCGTGGCCGAAACGGCTATGTAGCCGTAGAGGAAATCCTCGCTGGGGATCCCCCACGTGTCGGCTGCATGCGTGCTCATCCCCCACACCCCCCGCCGCCGCAACTGCTCCCACTGCCGCCACCGCCGTCCGAGCCGGATGATCCGGATGAGGAGCCACAACTGTAGTAGCTCGAACTTCCGCCACCCGGGCTGTACGCGGCGCCCGCA
The DNA here is from genome assembly GCF_001445685.1 of Rhodococcus sp. KB6. Classification (NCBI taxonomy): domain Bacteria; kingdom Bacillati; phylum Actinomycetota; class Actinomycetes; order Mycobacteriales; family Nocardiaceae; genus Rhodococcus; species Rhodococcus sp. KB6. Next base: position 57,986 of record NZ_LNAK01000028.1, read on the forward strand.
GCTACCGCTCCCGCCAGCGCCGGATCGATCAGAACCAGAGCGCCCGCACCGAAGAGCGCCGCCGACAGCCCGGCGAGCGAGGGACCGTAGCTCGTGTACGCGGGCCGCAGTTTCGGTGAGAGGTACGAGTTTTCGTGCTTGAGGCGTCGAAGCTCGCTGTCTCCCAAAGCTGTCCGACGACGCTTGATGCGAAGAAGTGGAATCATCAGAGCGAGAACGATGATGGTGAGGAGCAGGAACCCGACCGGCTTACCGCCGGCGATTCCGGCGACGAGACGGACTACGCCGAGAGCAATGACCGCCACGATCGGAACGGTCCGAAGGGCAGCGGTCAGACCGTCCTGCTGGCGTTGCAAATATCCCTCGTCGATCAACGTCGTACGTAGTTGTGCGAGTGCGACGTTCAGCCGTCCCATCAGACGCACCTGCCGCAGCGGGACCTTTCCGTTGCCGAGCCGCTTGTGCACCGTACGGGTGAACCAGTCGAGACGATTCTTGTCCTCCGCAGTGAGTGCCAGCTTGGTCTTGCCTTCGGTGCTGATCAGCTCGGCGCTGCGCAGAATAGCCATCGACGCCAGCACCGCTTGGTAGTCACTGGTCAAGGCACCGATCTCGGGAGGAGTGAGCGTCCGACGGACAGCGTCGACGACCACCGGTGACCGGCGCGCAGTCATTCGGCTGTACAGCGAGAGTCCGATCGCGACGGCAGCCGCCACCAGGTACCACTGAAGGAAAGTCTGGCTGGGGATCCCCCATGTATCCGTATGATCATGCATCGCACACCACCTCTCGATGAACTCCTGAGACAAGTCCAGTCTCTTTGTCCGACAACTGATGTCAGTATCGGGCCAGTGCCCGGAAAAGCGATATCCGGATGGCCATCGTCACCATTCCGTTACCGCCGAACTGGGGATTTACCGGCCGGTAGGTCGAAGCACGATCTCCGTGGGGTGTGCGTCGGACGGTGTTTCGACGGCAGTGAGTACGGCACGCGCCACAGTGGAGGCTTTCAGGAAGCGCTCCGGGTCGTACTCGTCGCCCTCACCCGCGACGATGTCGCGCTGCATGTCGGTGTCGATCCGTCCGGGGTGAATGGAGGTGACCCGAAGTGCCGGCTCTTCCAGGCGCAACGCATCTCCGAAAGCGCGCAGGGCGAACTTGCTGGCCGCATACGAGCCCCAACCGGCGTTGGCGCGCAGTCCGGCACCCGAATTGATCAGCACGACGTGACCTCCGGCCGCACGAAGCGCGGGCAGGAGAACCCGCGTGAGTTCGGCGACGGCGATGACGTTTGCCTCTAGGGTGCGTCGCCACTGATCGACCGAGGATTCCTCGATGGTTCCGATGTCGGCCACGCCGGCGTTGTGTACCAGCACGTCGAGCGTCGTGATGGACGAGGCGGCGGCGGCGACGGCGTCGTAGTCCGTGAGGTCGAGGGGTAGGGGCGTCGATCCGGGCAGTTCGGCGCAGATCGGCTCGAGGGCCTGTGCGGATCGTGCACCGAGCAGCAGGTCGTGTGTCGGCGCCAGTTCGCGTGCGATGGCAGCTCCGAGGCCGCGACTGGAACCGGTGATCAAGGCAGTAGGACGCATGGTGCGAGCCTATCGAGTGAGGATTGTTCGGCCAGACGAACTTGTGTATTTGTTTACCCACATATTAGAGTTCGACCATGACGACACGCGACGCGAAGAACTTCCGCCGCCTGGGAATTGCCGCCCTCGCCGCCCTGCTTCTGTCCAGCTGTTCTGCGGTGAGTTCTGGCTCCGACGACGACCGCCCGGTGGTGCTCACCACGTTCACCGTGCTGTCGGACATCGCCCAGAACGTTGCCGGCGATCATCTTCGCGTCGAGTCGATCACCAAGGCGGGGGCCGAAATTCACGGCTACGAGCCGACGCCCGGAGACATTCGGCGGGCGAGCGAAGCCGATCTGGTCCTCGACAACGGCATGAACCTCGAGGCGTGGTTCGCGAAATTCGTCAACGGACTGGACGTGCCACACGTCGTGGTCAGCGACGGCGTCGAAGGCATTCCGATCGCCGGCGACGCGTATGCGGGCAAGCCCAATCCGCATGCATGGATGTCTCCGTTGAATACGCAGATCTACGTCGACAACATGGTGACTGCTTTCAGCGACCTCGACCCGGACAACGCCTCGGCATTTGCGGAGAACGGCGCGAAGTACAAGTCGGAACTGCAAGCAGTGCAGGACGGCCTGGTCAGCGGCCTGGCGGCATTGCCCGCAGGTCAGCGCGCACTTGTCAGTTGCGAGGGTGCGTTCTCCTATCTGGCCAGGGACGCGGGACTCAGCGAGGCGTATATCTGGCCGGTCAATGCCGAGCAGCAGGCGACGCCGCAGCAGATCATCGCCGCGATCGACTTCGTCCGAGCCAATTCCGTTCCCGCCGTCTTCTGCGAGTCGACGGTCTCGGATGCCCCCATGCAGCAGGTTGTCGGGGCGACCGGCGCGAAGTTCGGCGGAACGCTGTACGTCGATTCGCTGTCCGAAGCCGACGGTCCCGTGCCCACCTACCTGGACATGATTCGCCACGACACCGATGTCATCCTCGGCGGTCTGACCGGCGGTAAATCATGAACGAAGCCATTCGCGTCGAAAACGTCAGCGTTCACTACGGCGAGGTCCACGCACTGGACCACGTCGATCTGACGTTGAACTCGGGTAGCGTCTGCGGACTGCTCGGCATGAACGGTTCAGGAAAGTCGACTCTGTTCAAAGTGATCATGGGGATGATCAAGCCGGACAACGGTTCTGTCAGAATCGCCGGTCTCGACGCAGCCACTGCGCGCAAGAGCGGCCGCGTCGGATACGTGCCGCAGAGTGAAGACGTCGACTGGACCTTCCCGATCAGCGTCCGTGACGTCGTGATGATGGGCAGGTACGGTCACCTCGGATTCTTGCGACGTCCGCGGCGTGCAGATCGCGAGGCGGTGGCAGAGGCCCTCGAGCGGGTGGAACTCACCGAATTTGCGGATCGTCAGATCGGTCAGCTCTCGGGTGGTCAGAAGAAGCGCGCGTTCGTCGCACGCGGCATCGCGCAGGACGCGTCGATACTGTTGCTGGACGAGCCGTTTGCGGGCGTCGACAAGCGTTCCGAGGCAACGATTTCTACGCTGCTACGAGAGTTGGCTTCCGACGGCCGGTCGATCTTGGTCTCGACCCACGATCTCCACGCTGTGCCGAAACTCTGCGACGAGGCGGTACTGCTCATGCGCAAGGTCCTGGTGCATTCCGACCCGGACACCGTGCTGCAACCGGAAAACCTCGCCCTGGCTTTCGGTCTCGACGTGATGGACAGGACCTGATCGATGAACCTCGTAGAACTCCTACTTGATCCTCTCCAGTACGGATTCATGGTGCGCGCGTTGGCCGTTGCGGTTGTGGCAGCGGTTGTCTGCGCGGTGCTCAGTTGTTGGTTGGTGCTCATCGGGTGGTCGTTGATGGGCGACGCCGTCTCGCACGCCGTGCTGCCGGGTGTTGTCTTCGCTTACGTCGTCGGCGCACCATTTGCTATCGGGGCCTTGATCTTCGGGTTGATCGCCGTAGCGCTGATCGGACTGATCCGTAACACCAGTCGCGTCAAGGAAGACGCCGCGATCGGTATCGTCTTCACGACTCTCTTTGCGTTCGGTTTGGTTCTCATCTCGGTGACCCCCAGCCAGACCGATCTCAACCACATCATTTTCGGCAACCTGCTGGGGGTGAGCTCGTCAGATCTTCTGCAGGTCGCGATACTTGGCGCGTTGGCGTTGAGCATTCTGTTGATCAAGCGTCGTGATCTGACGTTGTTCGCCTTCGACCCGATCCATGCGAACGCGATAGGTCTTTCGCCCAAGCGCCTGGGTGCGCTGCTACTCGGCGTCCTCGCACTCACGTCCGTTGTGGCGTTGCAAGCCGTCGGCGTCGTGCTGGTGGTGGCGATGCTGATCATCCCCGGCGCGACGGCCTACCTCCTCACCGACAAGTTTTCGCGGATGCTGGTGATAGCTCCCGTCGTTTCCGCAGTCTGCGCGATTGCCGGTATCTACGTCAGCTACTACCTCGACACGGCTTCCGGTGGCATGGTCGTCATGACGCAGGGCATCGTGTTCGCTCTGGTGTACCTGTTCAGCCCGTCGCAAGGGGTGATCGCGAAATGGACCTCGCAGCGGCGTAGGACCCGAGCGGAATACAGCGCCGCGGCGTACGAGCCTTCCTGATCGTTCGTCCAGTTAACAATCCGCTACCAAATCGGGTAGGTTCGTACGGGCATTCGTCACCACGAACATTCCGGCCGCAACGATGCCGGCTGCAAGACGATCGGTGGTGACGCCTTGAACACCGATGGGTTCTTCGATGACGCAGTTCCGAGCGCGACGCACGTGGCTGGTTCTCGGCGTCGTTGTCGCGGTCATCGCTCTCGCCGGATCCGGGCTGCTCAGCCCACGAACTTCGGTTCTGGTGGACGATATCGCCCAGCTCGTCGGCGGAGCCACCGCAACTGCGGTCTGTTGGTGGACATCGCGGCGCTATCACGGCGTCGAGCGTCGTTGGCGAACTCTGATGGCTCTGGGTATGGCCGGCTGGACTCTCGGGATGTTCTTCTGGGCGTTCTACCGCTCGGTTCTCCACGTTCCACTTCCGTCGCCGTCGATCGCGGATATCGGTTTCTTCATGTTCCCGGTGTTCGCCGTGCCGGCGCTTCTGTCGTTGGTGCGTCAGTCGCCCCGGCGTGAGGCGATCGGTCCGATCCATCTCTGGCTCGTGCTGACGCTCGACGGCCTTGTCGTTGTCGGTGGATTGTTCATCCTCACGTGGACAACGGCCCTGGGCGCCGTCGTTCATACCGGTCCGACGGGATCTCTCGGGTTTCTTGTCGCGGTGATGTATCCGATCACCGACTTCGTTCTGATCGCCATGGTCTTGCTGATGGTCATCGGACCGAAGGCCGTTGCCGAGATCCGCGAACCGCTGACGTTCCTCGGGTGCGGGTTGGTGATGCTCTCCCTTTCGGACAGTCTTTACGCGTACTTGGTGGCGATCGGCGCCGAGAGTATGCCGACCATCGCCGATGCCGGGTTCATCGCGGGGCCGCCGTTGATCGCCTTGGCGGCGCTGACGAAGCGAACCGAGCCTCGGAACCGCAACGCGCCGCAGCAGTGGCGAAGCGATCGGACTCAGTTGCTGCTGCCGTATCTGTTGATCGCGGTGATCGCGACGATCGTGACTGTTCAGGCGCTGATCGTCGGCAACCTCGATGCCGTGGTCGTGATACTCGGCGTCGGCGTGTTGGTTCTCGCGCTGGTGCGCCAAATACTCACGCTCCTCGAGAACGACGCGCTCCTCCAACAGATCTCCGCTGCCCAGGACGAGCTGAGGTACCGAGCACATCACGACCCACTCACCGAGCTTGCAAACCGGGCCGCGTTCGACGAACACTTTGCGAGCGCCATCGAAAACTATCGCCAGACGAACTCCGATTGGGTGCTGATGCTTGTCGATCTGGACGACTTCAAACAGATCAACGATCGATACGGGCACCCGGCCGGCGACCGGTTACTGGTTGCTCTCACAGCACGTCTGCGCGAAGCGGTTCCCGAGGGTGCGTTTGTCGCTCGATTCGGTGGCGACGAGTTCACAGTGCTCCTGCAGGGCACGATCGACGACGCCGTCGTCGTGGCTCGCCGGATCGTCGACGCGCTCAGGTCCGATCAGACTGCAGACACATCGGTGTCGGTGGGTGCGAGCGTTGGTGTCGCGCATTTCGAGTCCGCGCAGTTCGAGTTTGGGGACGAACCGCTCAGCGCGCACACTCTTCTTCGCCAGGCCGATGCGGCGATGTACGAGGCGAAGAGAAGTGGGAAGGGCGCGGTCGTTGTCTACGGCGACCGTCGCAAATGGTTATCGCCGTAGTAGTGCGAAAATCGTTGCCGGTGAACCCGATCCGGCCTTGTTGATCGCACCACCGACAAGGATGCTAGCCCCGGTGGTTGGCAGGGCGGCAAGATTGTTCAAGTTCTCCAGGCTGATTCGATGCTTGTCGTACAGGATTGTCGAGACGGGGTAGGTTTCGTCGTTTCCGAGGTCGGGACCGAACGTGTCGGTTCCCAATGCTCCGCGGGTGCCCAAACGGCCGGTGTCTATCAGCCACCGCGCCGCGTCCACCGAGAAGCCGGGCTGGTGGGTGACGCCCTCGGCATCGGAGTTGGCATATTCTTCGCTACCCCAGCGCGATTCCCACCCGGTCCAGAGAACTACGGCCGCTCCATCGGGGATCTTGCCGTTGCGCGTTTCCCATTCCTGCAGGTCCGCGACCGTGAGCGCATAGTCCGAATCGGCGGCAGCCTTGTCCCGGATGTCGATCTTCACTGCGGGGAGGAAGAGGTCCGCCGGATCGAGTTGGTCGGCTGTGAGGCCGCCTTCCTGGAAGTGTGCGGGTGCGCCCCAATGCGTGCCCGTGTGCTCACCTTCCTTGACGTACTGGAGGTAGTAGCCGTCGTCTGCGATGGTGGCCGCTGTGTCGAGAGTGAACTCGGGGTCGCCTGGAAAAACCGGCGTCGTCGCCGGGTCGTTCACGTGTGAGAGCGAAACAACCGACAACTGTTCGTTCAACGGGCTTGTTGCGTCTTGACTGCTTCCGGAACTGCTACCCATGTCGATCACCTGAGGTCCCGCTACCAGCGCCAGACCTGTGGCTACGCGCTGAAGTAACTGCCGTCGTTTCATCGATCCCCCGCCAATTTGTCCGAATTGAGAGTGTTGCAATCACTTTCGCTCCTTGAACACTAGGACAGAACCTTAGGCTGCTGCGGACCATGACGACCACTCCACATCGCGGACAGCTATGACCTGTCCGTGCGGTCGGTGATCTACGTACTGCGGATACTTTGCGGCCAAAGCATCGATCGCGCTCTCGGACTCCTTGGTGCCGGGGTCGAGAACCTCCGCATGTCCGTCGACGCGGACCCACCAGAGCGCGGACCAGTCGTCGTCGTAATGATCGACCAGCAGGCTTGCGCGCCCCGTCTCGGTGATGTTCCGGAGCCTGCGAAGAGCGGTCGTGGTTTTCGGTTTGTGGTCGACACAGGAATAGACGGTGCCGCCGACCAAGACGAATACCAGCGGCACGATGTGCGGAACGCCGGCCGCATCTGCCGTTGCCAGGTGAGCCACCCGCGCGGCTTCAAATCGTGCTCTCGGGTCGTCCATATTCACAGCGTAAGGGGATCAAGGGTTGCCGCGAGCCGCTGCTGACGGAACAGTGGTCTCATGGAACCGGATGAAGCGCTTCGGGAGATCGCCTACTGGCTCGAACGATCACGCGCTGAAACGCACCGCGTCAAGGCCTATCGCCGAGCTGCGGAGGTCTTTTCAGGATTGTCCGACGAGCAGAAGGAGTCTCGCCGGAAAGCCGACAGTTGGAAGGCCCTCACCGGCATCGGGCCGAAGACTGCCACGATTATCGCTCAGTCGTACGACGGCATCCCCGAGTATCTCGAGGAACTGCGGGGGCAGGCTGAGCCCATCGGCGACAGCCCATTGCGACAAGCGCTGCGCGGCGACCTCCACACCCACTCCGACTGGTCCGATGGTGGAAGCCCCATCGAAGAAATGATGCGACGCGCAGCAGCACTCGGCCATGACTACTGCGCCCTCACCGACCATTCGCCTCGCCTCACAGTTGCCAACGGGTTGTCCGCGGAGCGCCTACGGTCTCAACTCGACGTGATAGCCGGGTTGAATGCCGAACTGGCTCCCTTCCGCATTCTCACGGGAATCGAGGTGGACATCCTCGAGGACGGTTCACTCGACCAGGATCCCGATCTGCTCGACGAACTCGACATCGTGGTGGCGAGCGTCCACTCCAAGCTGCGGTCCGAGCGTGAGGCGATGACCCGCAGAATGCTTGCTGCAGTGCGAAACCCGCGTGTCGATATTCTCGGACACTGCACCGGGCGTCTTGTCGAGGGTGCTCGCGGAACCCGGCCCGAGTCGCAGTTCGACGCGGAGAAAGTGTTCGAGGCCTGCCGCGAATCAGGCACAGCCGTTGAGATCAATTCCCGACCGGAGCGTCGTGACCCGCCTTCGCGTTTGATCGAGTTGGCCCGCGATCTCGATTGTCTTTTCTCCATCGACACTGACGCCCATGCCCCCGGTCAGCTGGCTTGGCAGGGCTACGGCTGTGACCGGGCCGAAAAGTGCGGTGTCGAAGCCGATCGGGTGATCAATACCTGGACCGCCGAAGATCTTTTGGAGTGGGCAGGCAATTGAGAGCATGCCGGAATGGGTCACCGAGGCGTGTGCTCGGTGACCTCCGGGTTCAGAGTCGTGTGGTGGAGCGGAGGGGTTTCCGGTCGGGGTCGATGCCTGGTGGTGGGATGAACCAGGGCAGGTGATCGGTGCCCATTCGGATTTCCCATTTGCCGGTGAATCCGGGTTTTCGGTGCATCAGGGTGTGGTGGGTTCGGCAGAGCAGGACCAGGTTGTCCATGACGGTTGGTCCTCCTTTGGCCCAGTGTTTGATGTGGTGGGCGTCGGTCCAGGCGGGGACGCAGTCGCAGCCGGGGAAGGCGCACCCTTTGTCTCGGGCGATCAGGGCGGTGCGTTGTGCCGCGGTGACAAGCCTTTTGAGTGGGGTGACGTCGAGTGGGGCACCGTTTCCGTCGAGGAGGACGCTGGAGAGCATGCAGTCGCAGGCGATCATGCGGGTGCGGCCGACGCTCAGTGGTCCCATCCAGGGCATGTGGCCGACATCGAGATCTTGTTTGTCGAGATCGTGGAAGTCGAGATCGAGCATGCCGGGATCGTCGTCCTCGGAAGGGACAGGTGTTGAGCCATCACCCGTTGTGGCGCATTCACGGTGGTAGGCCAGGTCTTTGGCGTTGATGTGCACGTTCAGGTGTGGGCGTTGGCCGCCGTCGATGCCGGTGGCAGCGTTGTCGAGGTAGCGCCGGATGAGTTCTGCCATGGCGTCTGCGTTGCGTGTGGCGGCGGATCGTTTGTCGGGTGTGCCGTCTTCGGCGGGGGTGGGCATGGAGAGGTTGGAGAGGGCGGAGAGAAGCATTTCGCCGGTCACTCCGTCGAAATCGCCTCGGACGGCGACTCTTCCGTTGAGGGTGGGGGAGATGCGCAGTTCGTTGCGGTCGGTGTCTTCGCTTGGTGGTGGGTCGTCGGATTCGAACATGTGCTCGAGGACGCTGATGGCGTAGCGCAGTTTGACGGTGGTTGCTTCGGTTCCCGATGCTGCGGCGAGGAGTGTGTCGCGGCAGTACGGTAGTGCGGCGTCGGGCATTGCCTTGGGTGGGGATTCGCAGAACGCCACGATCAGTGCTGCGTGCTCGAAAGTGAGGTCACCGGCATCGAATTGGTCTTCGATCTCGGGAAACGACCGTAGCGCTTTGCCCAGGGCTGCGATTCTTCTGCCGGTGGAGATCTGCAGCATGGTGTGGTTCGCGAGCCATTGTCCGGTGCCGCGGTAGCAGAGTACTTGTTCGTCCGGGTTCAACGTCAGGGTGTCGACAGCGGCCACTCGAATGGCTTCCAGGCGAAGGATTTCCGCTGACGCGGTGATGGCGATCTCGCGGACGTCGCTGGGGTGAAGCCGCCACAATCGTCCGCGCACACCCACGGCGGAGTTGTTGACCACGTCGGTGACAGTATCTTCGTCGGTGATGTTGATCGTCATGAGAACCCCCCGTTCCGCCTTCCATCATACTCGAACATACTTTCGAGTCAAGGGCTTTTTCGGGAAGGTGAGGTGGGCCCGGCCGTCGTGATTCTGTTGTTCGAGAGCAGATTCCGTCGCTAGAGCATCAGCGCCGGATCTGTAGTCAGTTCGATGTTCAGCCACGGTTCGTAGGGGAGATCGGCGAGGCTGGTGGCGAACGAGCGTCGTACTGCGTCTTCACCGTCGATGTCCCAGCTGTGTGGCGCGACCATGAACGTCGCTTCGACATACAGCTTGCGACCCACCTTGCTCATGGTGAGAGTCGGTTCGTCCAAACCGAATTCGTCGCGGACGACGGCGATGGCATCGTGCACGCGGGCCTGAACGTTTTCGCCGGGAGCACCTTCGAGGAGTTCGATCAGTGCGGTTCGCAGAAGTGCGTACGGTTGCGGGACCAGCATCGCGCAGCCGAGGAGGACCAAGACGGAGTCGACATATCGGTCGGCGTCGGAGAAATCGGTGCGGCCCAGGATCATTGCGACGACAGCACCGACTGCGACCAGCGCGCTGAAGGCAGCCGACGCTCCCCATTGCCTGGCTTCGGCGACGAGCAGATCAGATGTGCGGTCGACTTGTCCGACGTAGCGCCAGATGATGATCGACACCACTGCGCTGACAGCGCCGTATGCCACCAGAGACCCCGCGGTGACGTCGGCTCCGCCCGCGAGGATGACACGAACTGCCTCGACTGCGGCGTAGGCGAGCGTCGCCAGTAGTGCAATGCCCTGGACAGCGATGACGACCGGGATCAATGCCTCCTTGCCGAACGGGAAGCGTGCGGTGGGGCCCGAGTCGGCTATCCGCGAGACCCGCAGTGAGAGCGCCGTCAACACCATTCCGATGAGGGCGTACACACCGTCGAGCAGGATCACCTGGGACTGCGAGATCCAGCCCCAGAATGCGGCGAGCACAGCCAACGCCGTTGCGACCACGAGCGAGTACCGCAGGGCCTTGCGTTCGCGGGTAGCGCTGTCTTCCTTGGTGCCCATGAATTCCAAACCGCCTGTCCGTTTCGATATTCCTTCACGTAGGAATACCAGCAACGACGCGCAGGCACGGGATCAGTGGACCAATTGCGCTGCCAGATCGAGAAAGTCCTCGGCGTTGATGTCGAACTCGTCGGAGAAGGACACATCGGGATTGCCCCTGGCTCCGAATTCGAGTGGTCGAGCTATGAAGGCTGTGCGGAATCCGAGAGCTTTGGCCGCCCGGATGTCGTATTTGTGACTGGCAACCATCATGATCTCGGCCGGGTCGTACCCGAGATATCGAGCAGCCAGGTGGTAGATCTTCGGATCTGGTTTGAAGACGCCGGCCATTTCGGCAGTGAAGACGGCATGCCATGGCAGATTTCCGTGCCGGGAGATGCTGACTGCGGCATTCACGTCGGCGTTGGACAAGGCAGCGATTGTGTACTGCTGGCGCAGGGTTGTCAGGCCGGCGACAGTGTCGGGCCACGGGTCCAGGAATTTCCAGGCGGTGGTGAGTTCTTCCTGTTCGGCATCGGAAAGTTCGATGCTCTCGCGGGCCAACAGCTTGCGCAGAGCCTCGCGGTACACCGAATGTACTGTCACCCATTCGCCTGTGGAATCGTCGGCCTCGGAGGTGTTCGCGAAGTACTCAGCGCGCCAGAGATTGACGAATCTTGGCCAGTCCACGTCGGCGTCGGTGATTCGACGGGCCTCTCGGCACAGTGTGCTGTGAAAATCGGTCGCTGTGCCCTGGACGTCGAACAGCAGTGCTTTGATCTTCTCGCGCACTAGGCCTCCACTCCGAGATCACCTGACGGACTTCCTTCATTATTGCGGCTGCAGCGCCGGATTCGTGCTCGGTGAGCGCAAAGGCTCGACGCGTCGCAAAATAGACATCTATGGCAGACCGCGGATTTACCCCGACTCAGCTCGCCGCCCGAGCTGCCTACTTGCTGCGCGGAAACGACCTGGGCACGATGACCAGCGCTGCCCCGAAGCTGTATCCCCACATGTGGAGCTGGGACGCAGCGTTCGTGGCGGTCGGTCTGGCGCCGCTCAGCGTCGAACGGGCGGTAGTAGAGCTCGATACCTTGCTCTCGGCTCAGTGGAAGAACGGAATGATTCCGCACATCGTGTTCGCGAACGGTGTCGACGGCTACTTCCCCGGCCCGACGCGGTGGGATGTCAATGCGTTGGCAGCGCATGCTCCTTTGGGTACCGCTACATCGGGAATCACCCAACCCCCCGTTCACGCGATCGCGGTGCAGCGGATTCTCGATCATTCGCGTCGGCACGGACGTACGACGCGTGCGGTCGCGGAAGAGTTCCTCGACCGGCGCTGGAGCGATCTGGTTCGGTGGCACCGGTGGTTGGCGGAGGCCCGCGATCTCGACGGCAACGGCCGTATCGCGCTCTATCACGGGTGGGAATCTGGGATGGACAACTCTCCGCGGTGGGATCTGGCGTACGCGAATGTTGTTGCGGGACAAGTTCCTGCGTATCAGCGTGCTGATCTCGCTGTGGTGACGGACCTGTCTCAGCGGCCCACGGATAACGAATACGACCGCTACCTTTGGCTTCTCGAAGAGATGAAGGCCGTGCGGTACGAGGATTCTCAACTCGCCACTGCCATGAGTTTTGCCGTCGAGGACGTGTTTGTCAGTGCGGTTTTCTCGATGGCATGCGACGTCTTGGCAACTATCGGTGAGGAGCATTCGCGGCCGAACTCCGACGTCCGTGATCTGCGCGGTTGGGCAGATCGATTCCGGCAGGGCGTGATTGCCACCACCGATGAACGATCAGGTGCAGCAAAGGATTTCGATCTTCGCACCGGGCGATGGGTTCATACCGAGACCATCGCGATGTTTGCGCCGTTGCTGTGCGGCGGCCTGAGCCGCGATGCCGAGCGCGCTCTGTTGCGCACTTTCGAGGGGCCCAAATTCTGTGGTCACCCGGACATGCGGTTTGCTGTCCCACCGTCGACGTCTCCGGTTTCCGGCGATTTCCGCCCGCGGGAGTATTGGCGTGGCCCGGTGTGGCCGGTGATCACGTGGTTGTTCTCGTGGGCGTTCGCGCGTCGGGGGTGGGCCGAGAGATCGCACGTCTTGCGTTCGGAGGGGTTGCGGCAGGCCAGCGATGGCAGTTTTGCCGAATACTACGAGCCTTTCACCGGTGAGCCGCTGGGCAGTATGCAACAGTCGTGGACCGCTGCGGCTGTTCTCGATTGGCTCGGTTGAGTGAACATTCCCTGAATTAGGGGACAAAACGGACTAGTCGACCTTAGTCTCGGGAAATGGTCGAGCGACGGATCGTCAGGACACTGGGCAAGCTCACCCCGATCGCGATGGCAGCTGCCATCGCGATCACGGTACCTGGCCTCGCCGCTGCCGACGCTCCCCGTGGCCCGGACGTCTCTTCGTGGCAACACGTGGACGGAACCGGAATCGACTGGTTCCAGGTCAAGGCGTCAGGGCACGAGTTCGCGATGGTCAAGGCCACCGAGTCGCTCAACTACGTCAATCCGTACTTCATCCAGGATTGCCTGGTCATGCGTGCTGCCGGCGTCTCGCGCGGGGCCTACCACTACGCAGACGTTCGCCAGTCCCCCGAAGCCCAGGCCGCCTTCTATTCGGCGATCGTCCTGGGTATCAACGGACCTGGTGACCTCCCGCCCGTTCTGGATCTCGAGGACGCGAAGGGACTGCCCGCCGGGCAGGTCATCGACTGGACTCATCGCTACTTGAATACAGTCCAGGCACTTACCGGGCGGCAGCCCATCATTTACACGTATCCCAACTTCTGGCGTACTCAGATGGCCAACACCACCGAGTTCAACCACTACCCGCTGTGGATCGCCGATTACAACGGGCAGAACGCACCGGGGCCGCTACCCGGCGGTTGGTCCAACTGGACTTTCTGGCAGTACACCAGCACCGGACGCATCCCCGGAATCACCGGAAACACTGATATCAACGTCTACAGCGGAGCCCAGGGCGATTTCGATCGCTACGCCAACAGTGTGGGGTTCGGCAGCAGCTAGTTTGCGGCGGGGCCCTCGGCTCCGTGGTGCCCGGTTCGGGCCCTTTCGCCCTCGATGCATTTGCCTCGAGGCACGCGGAAGGGCCCTTTTTGGCACTCTTGTGACGCTTGGCTGGTTAGTCCGGTTGTTGCTCGTCAGTTACGAGAATTCTGCCGGGCGGTAGCCACGGTCGCTGAACTTTCGACTAGCTGAGCAGGATCGGAAAATAGCTATGGCAGAAAATGAGCAGAACTGCTCTGCCTGAAAAGCTACAAAACGGACTTGAAGTTGGGTTTGAATCGAAGGCGGCCGCCCGGTTTCGGGCGAAGTTGGTGCCTCGCAATCCAATTATCGGAGCCTCGGGATGCTTCGCTACCGGCAGCCGTCGCTGAGTGTGGTCTGGATCAATTCGATCAATTTCGACGGGCTCGCACGCGTGATCGGACTCCATGCAGGACGGGGTTTCCGAACGTCGTTCGAGGGTCTGTGGCGCATCCAACAGGCCTTATCCATATTGGGCATTTGTCCAGATTCCATATCTTCCTCGAGGTTGGTCGTCACCCGATCTGGTCAGCGGAAAGGGTGAATGTCATCGCGTTCGCCGCGGTGCCGTACTCCGGGGGCTGAATTGTCCGCTCGAACAACACTGTTCCTCGAAGCTTGTCCGATCTACGAACAAAAACGTCGATCGGTCTGCTTTGTCTGACTTTCGATGGGCAAGCTCCCGGTTATCTGTTATCTTGTTCCTGATAACTGGAAGGTTGCTCTCGATTTGCGCGGATTTCGAGGGCCAAGGTCCTGTTCAGGGCGGCTCTTCCAACACGCAGGTGTTTCCGAAGAGGAGCTCGAATGACAGGACCGGCAACAGCGTCCGGTGTGAGGTCGATCAGCCGAAAACAGGCGCATCGACCCGAACCAACCGATCAACCGGGAGTTCGCGCCAGCGCTCTCGCATCTCCGTCCATCGAACATCGATCAGGCACATCCTGGGGAGTAAGAAATGCCTAACGACATACCGCCGACAAGGTCGGCCATATTCACCGCAGGGCTCCCGCCCTGGGTGCGAGCGTGGACGGTGGTGTGGACCGCCATCGCGATGATTCTCGGCCTCTCCGGCGCGACGGCAGTAGCTGCATCAGCGCAGCCGGCCGCAACGCTCGGCGGTCCCGTTCAGGCTCAGACGCCGGCTCGCGCCGCTGTTCTTCCGGATGAACAGCCTGCAAAAGGCTGCGCATTCAGCGCCCCCGGCACCGGTCCGTTCTCGCAGAACATCTGCTGGATCGATATGTCGACGCTCGATGCGGCAACGGCTGCTTCTGCGGCAGGGCAGTCGATGGAAATCCAGCTCACCGACGGTTACAAGATCAACTTCAAGGCTTTCCTCACCGACTCGGTAGCGGGAAAGACACACCAGGGGATCGAAACGAAGGCATTTCCCACGTTGCACTATGCAGCGTTGGGAACTTCCGCGTACACGGGTGTGCCGACGACGATCAAGCCGGCGATCTACCAAACCTCAGCCACCGCTGGTCAGTCCGGTGGAACAGTCTCGCTGAAGAACATCGTGATGACGGGGCCGAATGGCGCCGTCAACAACTACGGGCTCGTAGCAGCCGACGCCGAGTCGACAGACGCGAATATCAATACTACGAACGACCGTGAATTCCTCACTTTCAATTCGGACAAGCCTCTACGGCAGATCGCACGTACCGTCGGTGACGACAGTGATCCTGCCTACCCCGGAATTCGGGCCTGTGACGGTGGGCTGACGGGTATGCCAGCCAATACCGTCCGATGCGATTCGTGGAACAACGTCAATGGCCAGGGGCGCACGCCCGGAACGCTGGTCGTTGCATCGACTGCTCCGACAAGTTTCGCAGCCACTTTCGGAAATACCGTTCA
This sequence comes from Rhodococcus sp. KB6, assembly GCF_001445685.1. Classification (NCBI taxonomy): domain Bacteria; kingdom Bacillati; phylum Actinomycetota; class Actinomycetes; order Mycobacteriales; family Nocardiaceae; genus Rhodococcus; species Rhodococcus sp. KB6. Next base: position 73,603 of record NZ_LNAK01000028.1, read on the forward strand.
GGCGACCTCGCGTCAGGGCCTGGCGTTCGGTGTGCTGCTGTCGAAGGTCAAGATCGACAAGGACCTCACGCGCGTCACCCCCGGTGACGATTTCACTATCGGCATGAGCACCGGACACCACGCTGATGCAGGCGCCGCTGCAGCAACCGAGATCAAGAGCACCACGACCGGTGCGACTGATACGACGGCATCGACTGGCTGGCGGACGCTCCTCGCAGATACCACGCCCACCCCCGTCACGTTCTGGGAGAAGCCAACTACCTCGGCGACCAAGACCGCGAACTATGCGACATCGTGGGATTGCCAGGTAAACGGCGTGACCCAGGCCCTCAGGGTCGGTGACGTTGCGCAGGCAGCACTTACACCGGGTGACAACGTGTATTGCAAGGTCAAGAACACCCCGGTTCTCGTGAAGAAGTCGTCGTCACCACCTACCGGTGAGACGGTCAATATCGGCCAATCAATCACCTACACTCTGAATTTCGAGAATCCGGGCACTGCGCCGGCAACGATCGACTACACGGACTACCTCGCCGACGTCATTGATGACGGAACAGTTGCGGTCGGTGCTGCAACCGGCGGACTCACCGCCGCATTGAACGGCGCCGACAAGATCAAGGTCGGCGGCACCTTGCCGGCCGGCGGCAAGGGGACAGTCACATACACCGTCACTGTCAAAGACGGCGGCAACAAAGTTCTGAACAACTATCTGGTTCCGGGGACTACAACTCCCCCCACAACATGTGATCCTGCAACCAATCTCTGCACGACGCATCCCATGCCTGGTTTCACGCTGACCAAGACGGCTGATCCGGTTTCCGGTTCGACGGTTCAGGCCGGCGACACCATTACGTACACCGTCACCGGTGCCAACACCGGCAGGACGGCCCTGACTCCCGCGACGATCACCGATGATCTGAGTGCGGTTCTCAACAATGCTGCTGTCGTTCCGGGCTCGCTGAAGGCGACCATCGACGGTGCTCCTGTTGCTGCTCCGACTCTTTCGGGCAGCACTCTGTCGTGGTCCGCGAATCTCCCGGCCGGTAAGTCTGTTGTTCTGACATACCAGGTGAACGTCAATGCCGGCGTTGCCGCGGGAACGGTTCTGAACAACAAAGTCACCGGTACTGCGAAGCCGCCGACCGGTCCGGACATCACTCCTCCTCCGGTGGAAACGAATCACTCGGTTCCAGGTTTTACGCTGGCGAAGACTGCCGATCCGATCTCCGGTTCGACGGTTCAGGCCGGCGAGTCGATCAAGTACACCGTCACCGGCACCAACACCGGCAAGACGAAGCTTGATCCGGTACAGATCAATGACGATCTGGGTGCGGTCCTCAATAATGCTGCTGTCGTTCCTGGTTCGCTGAAGGCGACCATTGACGGAGCTTCCGTGGCTGTTCCGACTTTGTCGGGTACGACGCTCTCGTGGACTGGCGTTCTCGAAGCCGGCAAGTCGGTTGTCCTGACCTACGAGGTGAAGGTCAACGACGGTGTCGCTGCGGGTACGGTCCTGAACAACAAGGTCACGGGTACTGCGAAGCCGCCGACCGGTCCGGACATCACTCCGCCGCCGGTTGAGACGAATCACTCGGTTCCCGGTTTCACTGTCGCGAAGACTGCCGATCCTGCGTCGGGTACCGGCGTCAATGCTGGTCAGACGATCACGTATACGGTGACAGGTACGAACACCGGTAAGACGACGCTCAATCCTGTTGTGTTGACTGATGATTTATCGAAGGTTCTCGACAACGCGACGTTGGTGGACGGTTCGCTGAAGGCGACTGTTGACGGTGCTGCTGCCGCTGCTCCGACGCTCTCGGGGACGGCGCTCTCGTGGACTGGCGTTCTCGAGGCCGGTAAGTCGGTTGTTCTGACCTACCAGGTCAAGGTCAATGCCGGTGTTGCCGGTGGCACGTTGATCAACAACAAGGTCACCGGTACTGCGAAGCCGCCGACGGGTCCGGAGATCACTCCTCCGCCGGTGACGACGGAGCATCCGGTTCTGTCTCCGAAGATTGCTGTGGTGAAGTCTTCTGATCCGGTGTCGGGTTCGAATGTTGTTGCCGGTCAGGACATCAAGTACACGCTTACGTTCTCGAACACCGGTAACGGTGCGGGTGAGGTGGCGTACTTCGATGATTTGCGTCAGGTTGTGGACAAGGGTGCATTGAGTGGTTTGGCTGCTGATGCT
>NZ_LNAK01000003.1:0-28215 GCF_001445685.1 Rhodococcus sp. KB6
TTCAGTTCGGCGGACGACTTTCCGAGCAGGCGGCGTGCGACGATCAGCTGCTGGATCTGCTGGGTGCCCTCGAAGATGTCGAGAATCTTCACATCTCTCGAAGTGTTTGTCGCAGTTCGGCATTGCTGCTGGTCTGACATTGTTTCACGGTTTGCGATGTTCTCGTATTTTTCAGCGTTTGCATCGCTGAGTCGGGACCAGGCCGGGACCGGACGTCCGCTCGCTGGGGTCGCAGTGGAGTTTGAACCGACCGAGTTCGATGTTATGAGCGCCACCTCTGGTTTGATACCCCCATGAAGAAGACACGCGTGGGGGTATTCGCCGTTACCGCCCTGGTTTTGGTCGGATGTTCTAGCGAGCCCGAGAAGGCGGAGCCGATCGACTTCACGGGCATGCTTGCGCTGAACCAAGTCATGATCCGGCCGGACATCGACGAGCGTGGTGGATGTGTCGGCAAGGATGGATTCAGTGACATCAGGGAAGGCGTCTCGGTTCTCATCTCCGACAAGTCGGGGGAGCCGCTCGTAAAGACGAAGCTGAATCAGGGTCGCCCGAAGGATAATTTCACATGTACCTTCAGGTTTACCGCGGAAGTTCCTGGCGGTGAGGACTTCTACACGGTGCAGGTGGCAGCGAGAAACAAGATGACGTACACGGGTGAAGAGATGAAGGCCGGAATTCAGATGTCACTCAGCTAGTCGCTGCGAATACGACGAATGCCCCCAACGCTCCAGCGATCGGAGGGTGGGGGCATTGTTGATACGAGTGTTGTCGGTGCCCTCACCTACAGTCTGTCGCGCGGGGCCGAGAGGGTAAGGGAAGACCAGCTCGGCCCCGCATAGACAACGAAGCCCCACTCGCTCTTTCGGCTCCCATACCGGGCAGTCCGGTTCAGGGTCCAATCGTGATGCATGCAATGATTTCGGCACTATAAAGATCAGCCCCGGCAGATGCGGCAAACATCCCCAGGGCCCGGCCGACAGGTGAAGTGTCGACGTGAACGACGGTACCCGGTGGACGCGGCATGCGTCGAGCAGTGGCGCATGACTAGCATTGCGAGCCACCCGCTCAGCCATGAGACCCTCAAACGCATGAAGCTGTCGGCCCAATCGCCGACCTCAGAATTTGCCTATATCGACGAATCTGGTGATGTGGGCATGAGTGGTGGGTCGAAGACCTTCACGCTGACATGCGTACTGATTCCCATGGATGATTGGGATGATCGTCTCAACTATCTGGTCAAAATGAGACGCGAGATCAAAAGGAAGTACGGCGTCCTTCTTCGACAAGAAGCCAAGGCGAACCACATTGTTGGAGCGAAGAAGGTTTACCGCGACCTCGGGTTGGGCGATGGTCAGTTGCGTGACATTTATCAGATGCACATGCGCGCGATCGAGCGATTGTCGTCAGGCACGTTCTCGGTTGTGATTCGCAAGGACAAGCTGGTAAAGAAGGATGTCGACGTCCTGGATATGGCTTGGCGCTACCTTCTTGAGCGGCTACGAAAGCGGACTGAGAGCACCGGCGCTCCAGTTCTGTTGATCCATGACAACGGCCAGGACGGTGACATTCGAAAGATTGTCCGCCGATTTAGGAAGTTTACCTGGACCGCCGCGGGTGAGCGAACCAGCGCTCCACTGATTATCGAAGACCCGGCCCCTCGGGACTCGCAGCAGTCATACTTCATTCAACTCGCTGATATCGCGGCATATGCAGCTGCAGTCAAAGTCCTCCCGCGGAATGGACGAACGAACCTGATTTGCAATGAATTGATGTGGGATCTACTTGGCGATGTCAGGGTTGCTGCAGTGTCGCCATCGCGTGGTGATGGGCTCTACGTCTTCCCTGCATAGAAGAAGGGCCCCCGAAGCAATGCTTCGAGGGGCCCCTTGACGGCTAACCTACCTCGGCCATGCGACCGGATCAGCTAGCAACTTCAGTACATCACACAGTCGACGACCTGTCACGGGCCTACCCCTGTGACGGGCTCGGTGTTTCATTCGCCGTCATAAAATGACAACTCGATCGGGATCCGTAGTTTATGACCTGCGTGCGCACGAAACCGCAGATATTGAGCCTGGTTGCAGGCTCGCCCACAGACAACAAAAGGCCCCACCTCGCAATGAGGTGGGGCCTTTGTTGTGGGGCTAGTGCGCAAGATCAGTTCGCTTGCCGCGGCCGGGGCGGTTGGCGTTCCACTTGTCGATCGTCTCGGGTAGCCAGCCGCGCACGGAACCGCGGGGGATGGTGCCGTCGTCGTTGACCGGCCCGATGATCACATCAGGTTCGGGCAACTTGTACCGAGACAGCGCGCCGGCCTGAACGCCGATACGTTCGGCGACCTGCACCCGAGACAAATAGATCCCAGGCTTACGCATGGCGGAACCGGATTCGATTCTGCACCTGGTAGGCCACGATTCCGCCCCAGACGATCCAGAGCGGCCACGGGGCCGAGAGAATCGTCAGGACGGCAGCGCTGCTAATCGTTGCGACGATGTCGTAGTTCCGTTGAAGCATGTGCGCCTCCTTGCTGTGTTGACTTCTATGGTGGACCCTTGAGGTGGGACCGGGGTGTCTCCTTCACTCCGGTCCCGTCTCAGGTCAGCGTTTCCGCTTCCGGTGTCTGCCTCGCTTCCTCGGCTCCCGATTCTGGATTGCCATCCAGATGTTCGTGATCAGTGTTGCGATCGCGACTATCAGGGCGATTCGGCTTTCGGTCATCCACCCACCTCCTCTCTGTTGTTGTGACTCTTACTTTACATGTTCGATAATCATTTGTCTACACTTTGAAGATGTAAAGTCGTGGGTGAGTTCGGTTGTGCTGGAACAAAGAAAGCGCCCAATCTCGCCGTGCTCAAGTTTGGCGTCTCTATCGACGGGTACACAGTATTTGCGGCTTTTCGATGTCGGTAACATGGTCGGCCGCATCGGCCCGTCTTCCGGGTGTCATTCCCCCGGGGGCGGGCCCCAAGAACTGCGCACTGCAAAACAGCGGTTCGGTGCGCACGGCTCACCGACAGTGCGCTCGCAGTCTCACGGTCGGTGAGCCCCGCAAACGACAACAAGCCCCCGACCTCGAAGGGTCGGGGGCTCTGCCATGTTCGGTCAGTCGATCGGCGCTGCTGCGACTGTGGTCGTCGAGAATCGTCGGCTCGCTGGTTGCCCGGCATTGACTGCCGGATAGACGCCGGGGTCTCGTGCCTTCTGAATTGCGGCACTGAGAGTCAATTTGTCTGTGATCGTGTACGAGAAAACAGACTCGACGTCGCCACCCCAGGAGATCTCTGAGACTCCTGTGCCGGAACTGACTGCGTACCGCAAGATCAGACAATTCGGCACGGTCGTCGTCACCGCCGGAGTCGGCCATGTGAGCCCTGTGCCTTCGGATTTCGCGGAAGCGTTCGGCACCGGGGCGACCTTGGGGAGCACCGCCACGAAGACGATGAACTCGCTGTCGTATCCGGCGGTGGCCCAGGACACCGCATCGGAATCGCCTGTTTGCTTGGCCCGGCCGAAAACGAACAGATTGTTGTTGGACCAACTGCCATTGTCCTGAATGGTGACCCACCCGGTAGGCGGCCGGGTAGTGACGTAGGCGCGGATCGAAGCGACCGCTGCGATCCGTATGTCACCCACTTCGGCCGGTGGCAGGTTGAACGTCAGCGTGGAGCCCGTGGTTTTGAAGTGGTACACGGTGGCCGATATCTGCGGCACGAGATCGACTGACCCCGAGTTGAACCAGTACATCGACATGTCAGGCCCTCGTCATCGACAAGATGATCGACGCTCGCTTGCCGGGCGTCGTTCCAATGCCGGTCTGACTGAACGTCAGCACATCCCCGGCCGCGAAAGCGAACGCTCCTGTCACAGAACCGGTGCGCGATCCGGCCGCAACACTGACGCTCGCGCTGGCGACGTCGACCGCGTTCTTTTGCATCTGAATGACGGTCGGACTGCCGCCTGCTGCGTCCGCGGTACCGAGTTGTACTTTCCAGCCCGTCACCACGACGGGGTAGGTGAATTCCCACCCGTCGGGTGCGAATCCGTCGCCGATGCCGACCTTGCGGGTATCCGACCAAAGCCCGAATCGGAGAGTGTCTTGCTTCGCGGCTGAAGCCATCGTCGCGACGGTCACGGAATTCGGCGCGGGAGTTCGCGTATCGGTCGGTGCATCGACGCCAATTGCCGAGCGTGCGGTCGCTGCATCGGCGGCCCTCATTACGTTGCGGCCAACGGTGGTGGCATCGGTGATGTCGGCCGAGGACGTGTCGACCGCTCCCGTCCGGCCATTTACAGACGAGACCGGTGACGCGGGATAGGTCTTCTCGCGCCAGTTTGCCAGGGTGGATGAGGGTTCGGCGATGAGTTGCCAGTCGGTGCCGCGGTCTGTGCGGGTGCACCAGTCGCCGCGTTGCCCTACGAGGGCGAGCATCGCGGCCTGGGTTCCGACTGCGCCGAGGAAGTCAGTCAGGGCGACTGCTGGGATCTGTGCGGCGAGGATCTTGCCCGCGCCGTCGAGATCTGCCTTAGCGGCGAGTTTCGCTGTCAGACCGGTGACTTGAGCTTCGGTATGGGTGTGCGCCGTCGGAGCCTTGCCGTCGAGTGCGCCCTGCAAGCCGGTGACGTCCGAGACCGGATGAGAGTGCGCGGTCGGTGGACGTGCATCAGTCAGACGAGAGTCGCCCTCCTGCACCGAGGTGTCCGCCTTGCCGAGCGAAGTCTGCACGGAGGGCGAGGTCTTCGCCTTCGTGACAGCTTCGTCGGCGAGCTTCGGTGTCGTGACCGCGTTGTCGAGTACAGAACCAGCGATGATGCCCTCGGCCGCGTCTTCTGCCCGCTGAGCCTGCGTCGTCGCGTCCGTCACTGCCTGCTGAGACAGTTCGCGTTCGGTGACGAACTGGGCGCCGTACTGCTCGAGAGTCTGATCGACCAGGTTGGCCGTGTTCTCGATACTGGTCTTCGTTTGATGGACGTCGGTCTGGATCTGCTCGACGTCACCCTTGGCCGCGACTACAACGTCGCGCGCATCGGTGACGGTCTGGCGGTCGGCTGCGACGGCGGAGGCGGCGGATTCAACTGCCAGACGATCCTCGGCGACCTGGGCGGCGTCTTCGGCGACGTCCTGGATTCCGGCGGCGATCTGCTCGGATCGTTCAGACGCGGCCTCGGCAGCAACCTTGTGTTGCGCTGCGGCTTCTTCGGATTGGCCGGCCGCGGTGGCGCTTCCGTCCGCTGCGGTGGCGAATTCCTCGGCGCCGTCGCGGAAGTCCTTCGCATCGCGGGCGGAGTTCCCGGCATTGGTTGCCGAGTCACTTGCAGAACCGGCGGCGCTCTCCGAGTGCCCCTGTGCCTCGATCGACTTGTCGCGTGCGAGCTCGGCCGCTGCTCGGTCCCGTGCGATCTGTTCGACGTCGTCGGCGATGTGCCCGACACTCTCGGCTGCGGCGACTGCGATGTCGCGAGCCTGCACGGTTTCGTCGCGCATCTGTTTGACGAGCGACACTACAGGCGGGTCGTAGACGTACGCGGATTCAAGAAGATCGTCCAGTGTCACCTCCTCGACGCCACTCGGCACGGTGACGCGCTTGGGCGTCGAATCAGCTAGGCCGCTGCGGATCTCGACGACGAGCTCGCCCGGCTCAACCGTGACGGTTGCAAGGCCGTTCACGATGTTGACGGGGTAGGGCGTCGTTGTCACAACTCGTCCGTCGACCGTGACAGATGGACGATGCGCGGGCGCGGACAGGAACACCGCGCGGGTAGACGAGACTGGCCGCCCGCCAACGTCGGCGAGGTTGATCTTGAGTGCGACCATGGGTCACACCTCCTCTTTCAGTGAGTCGGGAACAGTGGGCGGCTGTTGTCCGGGCACGTGGTGTTCAATCCAGCGCAACAGATCTCGGATGAAGGCGATGGCCTGCCGAAAGCGCTTCTGCTCGTCGCGGAGCATGTTCTCGAGCCGGTTGATTCTCTCATCCTGTTGGCCGATCTTGACATCCTGCTTCTCGATCGACTCTTGCATTCGTTCGAGCTGCGCCTCGTTGGCTTTGAACATCTCCGCCCAGTTGTCGGTCGTGTTGGACTCTCGCGATGACGCTCGCGCCAGGCGGGCACCGAGGTATCCGAACAATCCTGCGAGGATCGTTGCTGCGATGCCAGCGAGTGTCATTCCGAGGGGCGACATTCCACCCCCTGGGGAATCTCCGGGGGGTGCGAGCGTTCACTGAGTGCGGCAACGCAGATGGCGAGACCGGCGATGGCGATGTAGCTCGTCGCCGAGACGTAGGCGCGCGGTATGTGCAGGAAGACTTGGGAGAGCATGAAGCTGCCGGCCCACAGGAGATTGAAGGCGATGGCGAACCCGAATCCGATCGGCTGCAGTCGCCGCCAGAAGACGGCAACGAGAGCAACGGCACCGGTGACTATCCAGCCGACGGCGTACCAGGACAGCGGGATCAGGTGGTCCACGAACGCGAGTTGAGCGGGTGACGAGTCCGGGGATCGCGGACCGATGTACGACGATCCCCGGACTACGGATGTGACACCCAGGATTGCGAGGGCAATTCTTCGGACCATCACTGGCCCCCTTACTGGGTCAGTGGGTCAGGAGAGATAGCTGCCGTCGTCGCCGTGATACTCGGTCTCGTCGGCGCTCTCGATCGGATCGAGTGCAATCAGATCGGGCTTGACGGGCGCAAGGGACGGCAAACCCTTGGTGGGTCCGAGGTTGCTCGAGGCCAGAGACGTCAGCACAGATATGAGCGCTGCCGTTGCTGCGAGGGTGAGCGCGTCAGGCCAGTTGATATCCGAGAGTGTGCCCGTTGCGGGAATGGCGCCAACGAGCGCGCTGACGAAAGTGCGTCCCACGCGGTCCGCAAGGTCGATCGCGAAATTGCCTGACGTGATCGCCGTCGACGTCGACAGTGCGATCAAAAACGAGACGAGTGCTGCGAGTGCGGCCGAGGACAGTGCCGTAGTCCACGAGACGGACACGATGGTTGCCCCGCCGGCCAGGAAGATGAGCAACGTCTGGATGAAGGTCTTCCCGGTCCGGTCGAGAAGGTCGAGCCAGAAGGCTTTGGTGTCGATCGAGTTGGCGCCGACGAGTTCGACGCCGACTGTGATGGTGTTGTCGGATTCAGCCATGATCAGTAGTTCCTTCGTTCGTAGTGGTCGGATCGGGTGATGGAGTCGTAGCCGCGTGCCCATCGGCAAGCGGCCCAGAGGATTACGCCTGCGGTGCCGACGATGACCGCAGCGATCGAGAGGGCGATCACCGGACACCTGCCGCGCGCCAGGTGTCCGGGCCGACAATGCCGTCGACGGCGAGGCTCGATCGGCTCTGCACCTGTCGCACAACCGATTCGGTAGCAGGACCGAAATCCCCGTCGACTGCGAGCTTGGAGTAGCTCGCGAACATCCGGTTGAGTAGGGCCTGCAGGTACACGACGTCCGCGCCGGTCGAGCCACGTCGAAGCGTCGGACGAGCCACAGGCGTCGGCGTGGGCACCGGTGTGGGGTTCGGAGTACCTGCAATGAGTCCGAGGTATCCAGCTTCGAGGCGCTTCGCGAAAGCAATGAGCTTCGCGGATCCGCCGTCGCCGGATGCCGTGCCGCGGTTGAGTTGGAAGTGCATCTCGTCCGGGCGGTTCCAATTTCGCCCGTGAAAGATGTTGCCTTCGAATAGCCGCAAGCCTTCGTTGATCTTGGCGACCATGGTTGCGGACATGCGCCGCTGACCCATCGGGTACTGCGTGGCGTTGAAGTCGAGGCCGGTACCAGAGAGATGGTTCGAGTCGCCGACGTCGTTTTTCTCGGACCAGCCCCAGTCGTCGCCGACGCCGGCCTTGTAGAGGTCGAGTCGTTCGACGTTGCGGTGGTACCAGATCGCCCACGCTCGCAGAACGATTTCGGATGGTCCGGAGCGGACGATCATTGCGGCGAGGTACTGATTGTCTGCGCCGGGCACCAGGATTCGCTCGCACGCGGCGCGGGTGCACATGCGCCACCCATTTTCGGATCGAGTGTTGCCATAGGCGGTTCGGAACAGGGTCATGTCTCCTCCTAGGAAAGTTCTGTGTCAGTTAATTGATCGGATCGTCTGGGTAGTCGGGCGTTCCCGTGGCGACGACCCTGTTGTCGTGTTTGATTGCAGACAGGCGCGAGTACCAAGTTCCGCCGGCGAAGTTCCGCCACTTCGCCGAGGTAACCCAGACGTGCACTTCGAAGTTCGGTTCCGGGATGACGAATGGCGCCGTGACATGGTGCGTGAGTCGAGATCCACCGGGACGTTTCACGTCCGGAATCTCGGAGAAGATGACACCACCGCCCGGTTCACGCACCGACAGGTACATCACGGTTTCGTCACCACCGCCGAAGGGTGTGGATTTTGCGAGCGTGGTCGCCGAAATCTGCCAGAGCCCTTCGGATTCGAGTCGTAATCCACCGGCCGCCAGGACTTGCACGCCTTTCAATGGTCCGAGTTGGGCATTGAACGGCATCCTGGTAGCCCCGGCGACTACCGCGGGATTGGATGTCATGTACGCGGCGCCGTACCCGCGGACTCCTTCGAGGAGATCAACTCGGGAGGCGTAGTCCAGTTGACCGTCTCGGATGTCTTTCAGTGGCCCTGGGCCGAATATGCCGTCGCCTCGGAAGGCTTTCGCAAGGTCGTCGAGCAGTTGCCCGAATCCAGTGAATCCCCCGAACAGTCCGCCGAACAATCGCCCGTGCGCGGTGTTGTTCGCATCGTCGATCGGCTTGCGCATTCGACGCATGGCTTCGGCCTCGTCGATGTCCTGGTACCCGCGCATCGTGCCGCGCTTGCCGTACGCACCTTCGGGATACGGCCGATTCGGTGCTGTCATCAGTAGTCCACCTCGATCGTGCGGACTTGCGCGACATCCTCTGTCGGCCCAGCGTCTTCGGGTGGCCGGATGACGCCGCGCTCTTGCAGTCGCTCTGCCAAGCGGATGAGGTCGGACCCAGACATGGCGTCGAGGTCGATGGCATCGCTGACCGGTGCAGGCGCCACTTCCGGGTCAGGAGTGTCGATGTCGACCCACTCGACCGCCCCGACGCCCATCCAATGCACCGACTCCATTCCGCCGGGAATGATCTGTTTGATCTCCTGCAGCTCGGGGTGATGTCGATACCCCGCGCGGGTGAGGATCGACGACGCCTTGCGCAGGCACTCCTCGGTGGTGATCAGGGCGTCGCCGTCCGGGGTGGTGATCGAGCCCATGAGCGCCCAGAGGACATGCTCTTCCGGGTCGCTCATGTTGGCGGTGGCCTGGGTGGGGATTGCCATGTCAGATCACTCCTAGGTCATGCGCTGCGCCGGCGAGGTTCGCTATTTGACGCAAGCCGCGCGCGGTGGGTGATTCGAGGTCTTCGGGTTCGCCGGTGATGGCGTTCCATTTGTTCTGGCCGCGGTCGCAGACGAGTTCGATCTCGGCGACTTGCTCGACGTAGATCTGGCCGCGCTTTCCGACGTCCTTGAGCGTGGAGCCGATGCGGTCACCGAGGAAGAAGTGACCCTGACCGTTGTCGCCGATGAGATATGGCCGACCGTCCGCGAGTTCCATGCGGTGGGTGATGCGAGGCCGAGACTTCCAGAAGCCTTCGCGGATCTTGATGATCGAGCTGAGCGTGTACGCCCGATCGCCGCCGGAGACGATGTCTTCCTGGTAGTGCGACCACCCGTACTTCAGTGCTCGGACAGGACTTTTCACCGACACCCATGCCGCTACGGTTCCGCTGTAGATCGGTTTGAGGAACGTGTCGGCGATCGTGCCGAGGGTTGGTTGGAATATCAGTTGCCCGAGGTTGTTGAGCCCGAGTTGGATTGCTGCCGAGATTCCCTCGTCGACGCCGGGGAACGAGTGGCCACCGGTGACCATCTGGACGGAGCCGCCGTGCTTGTGGCACCAGTCGGAGACTTCCATCCCGGAGATTCGGCCTTCGCGGTACACGACATACGGCGCACGCGGGTACGTCCAGATCGAGCTACCTGTGACGTCCTTGTACGGGTCGATGGGGTCGATGACCTCGGCGAGCGTCTCGTCGACGAGGTTGCTCGCGAGGTTGACGACGGTCCGCTTGAGCCCATCCCAGATCGTGCCGCCCTGTGAGGTCTCGTCCCAGTAGGCCGACTTGTCGACGACGTCGAAGACGATCGTGCCGTGACGCAGATTCGCGCCTGGCCATGGGGGAGGGTCGCCCTGCAGGTATCGCCGGGTGGTGACCATGAGCTGCGCATCGCCGAGGGTCGGCTCGGCCATGTCGTGCCAGTACTTGAACCGACTCGACAGCACTGTCCATGGCGACGAATCACCCAGTAGTGAGCCGGGTTTGACGACCATGTTCCAGTTCGACATGTCGAGACCCTGGCCCCATTGCGCTGGGTCCATCGGGTCGTCAGGAAGTGCCCACCAGTTGCCTTCCATCCGCATGATGTTGAGGAAGAGTGCCAGCTTGAGCATGTAGATCGACGGACCGGCGAGAACGAAGGACCGCGGGAACTGGATGATGGCCGGCAGGAACGGGTTCGACCAGACGAGAAGGTGTTTGAGTTCCTCGTAGTCGTCGAGGAACTGCAGTTCGACGAAGTTCTTCCCATCGCGCGGTGCAGCTCGGCGAGCCTGCTGCAACCGGCCACCCCACCGGGCGCCGTCTTTGTCGACGGTCATATGGACGTTCTGCTTCGCGCGCCCGTACGGATCGACCGCCCACTTGGCGAGATAGTGGTTGGCGGGCAGCACGATCCGGCCGGGACCCGAGTTGTTCTTGATCCACTTGACCGCCATTTCCCACTCGACCGAGACGCGACCGCGATAGTTCATATCGCCGTCCCACAGGCGAATCAGTGGAGGCTTGCGGCGACGTCGAGCGCGGTTCTCCTTCTTGCGTTCGGAGTCGTCGAGGATCGCTTGCATGCGATCCATCAGCTCCTGGTCGTGCAGAAGCGGATTGTCGAGCAGTGGGGCGGTCATTCTTCACCACCCATCACCATGGTCCAGTGACGTGGCTGATAAACGGCCACAGTCATGTTCGGCGCCGTGCACTCGATCGGTACCTCGATTGGGAGTGTGTGTGGAGGGACTGCGAACTCGAACTCCTTGGAGTTCGCCCGCGCCCAGAACAAGGGGTTGATGTTCGACTCGTACGTCTCCTCGTCGGGGTACGTGCGGATGACGAGCTTCTCCCCAGGGACGAGCGTGGGCACGTCGACGACGCGCCCACGCCAGATGTAGTCCTCGTGTTCGGGGTCGGTGATCCACGAGAAGTCCGGCAACGTCACCTGGCCACCCTGCGGGGCATCGACGACCCATTTGACGTACATCGGCCGGTTCGTTGGATTCGCCAGCGTGACATGCCCCTTCAGTGCGCCGACCTTGGACTGGAAGACGTCGACTTCGTCCTTCTCGACCCAGAACGGCCAACCCGCACGAAGGGTCATGACCATGTGGCCGTACCGATTACGGCCAGGATCATTGCGCGGATTGAACTTCGGCGTCTCGACCTTCTGGAGACCGAGACGCCGAATGCCCGACGATGACGTGGCAACGAGGTAGGTGATCCGATCGAACTCCCACATCGCCGACCAGTGCGACTTCACCTGCTGCCACGACATGTCATCGGTCGGCGAAATATGCACCGGCAGAATGACGTCTTGCATGTTGTGGCGGAAACCGTTGTAGGTTCCGCCTTCCTGCCTGGCGCCTTCGGTCCAGATCGTGGTCGTTGGCGTTTCCCAGTAACCCTCGGGGTCTTCGTCGAGTTCGATGCCCTGAGCGCCGGAGCCCGGACCATGAATCACGGCCCGGGCTCCATTGGGGGCTTCGATCTCGAACAGGAGCAGATCGCTCATCGAATCCCCCAACCGTGCGTTGCAGCTTCCTGCTTTTCCTTGACTCTCAATTGCCGAAGTCCTTCCTCGACATTGGCGACGCCATTGAAGATGTACGTCGAACCGGATTGGCCGCCTTGGCCGAGCGAGAGTCGTGCGCCGTTGTTCATGGCCTGCAAGATCGCCGGATTCTCGCCGGCGTTCGCATCGAGCGCATTGACGACGAACTCGCGCTTGGTAAGCCACGCAGGCACGTTGTCGGTACCACCCGGACCACCAACCGGACCACCTTTGGCGAAACGGTTGCCAGTGCGGATTCGCTCAATCTCTTCGAGAAGTGCAGCAACGCCGTCTTGCCCCTGCGCGACCGAATCGCCCCACCGTGCAATACCTTCGGCAGGGTTGTAGATCGCCGGGCTGTCTTGGGCGATCATCGACGGCGAGGTGGTGACCTGCGCGCCCATTGCCCGCTGATCGGCGGACGGTTCGATCAGGTAGGGCGCCTGGGTCTGCTGCGCCTTCTCGAACATCTGCAGCGCCTGAACGGCAGGCGGAAGTTCGTCCGGGATTCCGAAGACGCCCAACGCGTCAGAAACAAGGCCGGAGACTGCATTCTTAGCGAAGTCTCCAGCAATGCCGGACCAAGTCGTCGGTCCGTCACCAGCCTTCGGCATGCCGAGCTCGCGCAACGCCTTCTCCGCCTGGTAAAGCTCGGCGTCGGCCTTGTCGATGTCGTAATCACTTGACTCGGGATTGTCGTAGACCTCATTACGACGCTCGTTCGCAGACTGCACAGCGAGCTGAGCGTCGATTCGCTCTACCTCGGCGTCGGTGAACATCCGGGAGAGCGCAGGCGCCTGAGGTGCCGGTGCGTTGCTCTCACCACTGAGAACGCCATCCTTCTTGCGTTGCAGCTCAGTGAGTTTGCTCTGCGCCTTGTCGACCTTGTTGTTCGCGTCGGCAAGGTCGGTCTGAGTCTTCTCACCCTTGGCGACCGCCTCCTCTACCTCGGTGCGCTTCTCTTCAGCCTTGCGGAGCGCAATTTCAGCGGCCTGGAGTTCGATCTGCTGCTTCTCGGTCCACTCCTCCCGTACCCGCTGCCGCTGCGGACTGCTGGCCGTAATAGGCAAGTAGGCATGATCAGTGAAGCTCGAGTGATTCGAACCGACCGATCCGCCGACCATTCCGCCGCCGTAACTGCCACCCATCTCGACATTGGTTCCGTCAGGCAAGGTTCCGGCAGTGTGGCCGCCATACGGTCCGCCGTTGTACCAGCCGAATCGCAAACTTCCCGGATTGCCGCGCCCCGACAGGAAGCCCATGCCCGCGAGTGCTGCGCCCATGTTTCCTGTTGCGAACCGAGCTGCAAATGGTGCGAGTCCAACGGCGAAGCGAGCGATCGCCGACATTGCTGCCGAGCAGTCGCCCCAGTTGATCCCGCCGAACACGTACGGATCGCCGGTCAGTGGCTTCACGCCAGGCATGCGGCCGGTAACGAAGTTGGTCAGATCTCGGCTACCGACAACGCCGCCCGTCTCATAACCAGGCAATTTCGGGAACGTGCCTGCGTTGATCGACGCGAGTTCGCGGTGGTATCTCTCGGACGAGCGGTCATTGATTACCCACTCGCCCCGGTTGACGCGCGCGGTTGGAATGCCCCACGAGTCGACGGCGAGAATGCCATCCACCGTGTCGGTTCCGGGCCCGGTGGTGGGTAGCTTCCCGCCACCCTCGTAGCCAGGAACCCGCATGCCGGTGTATCCGCCGGGGACCCCGTACATTTCGCCAAGAGTGGTTGGCATTGATGGGCCGCTCGGTGGGGCGACGACATTCTGGACGATGTCCACAAGGATCTTTCGATCCTGATTTGCGGCTATGAAGTTGTTGATTGCAGCCTGCGCCTCGTCGGCGCCAGTCAGCGAGATCTTGGTCGGCAGTTCCTTTGGAAACAGACCGTACTGAGCCAGAACTGCGCGAGCCTGATCCTCAGTTCTGCCAGCCTCCACATACTGGCGAATGAAGTCGTCGACGATACGCTGCCCTGCAGCCTCGACAGCATCAGCAGCCTCTCCACTGCTCATCTTTGCCTCTACCGCATGCTGTTTCGCGGCAGATCCAGCCTGGAAGAACGCAGACGCGACGTTCTGCATCTCCCCATGCAGGGTGGCACCAGACTTCGTGCTCAGGTCGAGTTGCCCTGAAGCGAGAAACGCCTCAGAGCCTGTGTTCTTCAGTGCCTGGGCGAATCGGTCGAGAGTCAGTGTTGCATTTGCTTGTGCATCCTCCAGCGTCATCGAATCTTTCAGTTGGCGATTCATGGCGGCCGTAAGACCGTCCACGCCGGATGCGGCCGAGACTGCGCCAGAGTTGATGTCGTCAAGCGCCGCTTTGAATTGACCTGCTGTGGACTGTGACTCGATGAACTCGGCTCGCATGTCGGCAAACTTCGCCAGGGCGATTTCACCGTCGGGGCCAGTATTTTTCAGTGCGGTAGAGAATCGCCGCCACTGAGCCTCGGTTCCAGTTACGGCGTTTGCCATATCCTTCTGGCTCAGGTTCAGTGAGTCGAGCGCAGACTGGGCCTTCTCTGCGTCCTTGGCTGCATCCGCCAATCCCATTGCGTCACTGAGCTGATTGTTGCGGTCGAGTCCGAATACCTCGTTTACGAAGGACGTGACGTACCCCATCTTGCTGGGCATGCGCTTCGCAGCGGCATCAAGGTCGTCCTCGACAGCTTGGATCTGGCTGGATACGGCCGACTTGACGCCGGTGTTCACTGTGCCGCCAGACTCCATAAAGGCGTCGTTCAGCTGAGAGCGGAAGTCGACCATCGACTTCGCGTACTTGGCAGCGGAGTTGCGGCTTTCTTCGAGGTTGCGATCCATCGTGTTTGACGCCGAGATGAAAGCGCCGATGGCCACAGCGCCGGCCATGAGCCCGACCGTGAATAGGCCACCCGGACCGAGCATTGACCCGACCCGCTGCAAGCCTGACCGCATTCCGTTCAAAGCCCCGCTAGTGACACCCTGAATGCGCCCGGCGAACGTAGCGGCTCCCGCAGCGGCCTGACGCATCCCGCCGACGAACACTCCAGACTGTGTGGCCGCTGCGCGCTGGGCGGCCGCATATGCCCCGAGAGTGGAAGTGGCTGACACGGTCGCGGCACTGCTGATGCTTGTGGCCGCGGCACGAATGCGCTCAGCCGCGGCTCCACGCAGGGTCGTGGCTGTAGCGGCCGTATCGACCGCTGTGTGTCGACCCAGCGCTGCAGTGTGAGCAACCAACGCTGCGGTCAACTGACGCTGGACCAGCATCTGGGCGGGCATCATGATCGCATTCGCAACCCGCGAGAGGTGGAATGCCGTCTGGGCAGTCTGTGAGATCGCAAATGCTGCAGCGAGCCCGGCTAGGGCGGCGGTGGCGAGCCCGGTGTGGTCGGCAAAGAATCCCATTACTGACCCGAGGGCTTTGATGCCTGCGACTGCGACGGTTGCCGTGTCGCCGCCGAGCCCAATAAGGGCTGTGGCCCCACCTGCCGCTGCAGCACCGACGGACTTCAGGGCACCCGTGAGCGTGCTCGCCCCGGTTTCGACCTTGCCCATCGCGCCTGCAGCCTCGCCGCCGGTGCCCTTGACTGTGTCGAGAAACGTCGTGAACTTCTCACCGGATGGCGACTTTATGGCGTCCCAGAGTGCTTGCGCGCCTTCCCGAATTCGGAAGAGGACGTCGACGGCTTTGGAATCCTCGAGCTGTCCCCAGATCGGGTTCGTGTAGTCACCTTTGAAGAGGATGTCTTTGACGCCGATAGCGGTTTCGCGGATCTTGAACAGGATGTCGACAGCCTTCGAGTCTTCCGACAATCCGAATGTTGTTGCACTTCCAGTGAACTTGCCGTCCGCAAGGATCGACCAAACACCTTTGAGTCCGTCCGCGACTTGGCGGGCCTTGACGCCGAACTTCTCCATTTTGTTCGCCGGACCGTCGATGGACGCGCCCGAGGATTGGAATGCCCGACCCATGTCCGTCAGTCCAGATGCGACCTTCGTGGCACCAGCCTTGAGTACAGGCGCAACCTTGTCCGTGTACTCCGTGACCTTGGCGAGTCCGGCTTTCATCATCGGCAGAAATGGGGTGATGACTTCGGCGCCGGCGCGACCGAGAGCAGCCTTCATGTTCGCGAATGAGCCGCGGAGTGTCTTGCCGGATTCGAGAGCGGCGCCACCGATGTTTTCTTCGATGACCTTGTTAAAGGTCTCGGCGTCGACCTTGCCTTCCTTGACCATTTTCGACAGGGCGTCCTGCGTGACGCCATATTCGTCGGCGAGCCACTGGAATATGGGAATGCCGCGGTCGGAGAGCTGATTGAGGTTGTCGGTGTACGCCTTGCCGGAGGTCTGGACCTTGTTGAAGATCGAGCCCATTTCCTCGAGTGAGGACCCCGCGATCGTGGCGGCGTCTCCGGTCAGGCTGAGGTACTTGGTCAGCTCCTGTCCGGGCTTGATGCCGGCGGCCACTGCGGAGGCTGCGATCGTTGCCGCGTCGCCCATTCCGAATGCCGTGCCCTTCACGGATGCCAGGGCGGAATCCATGATGGTGGTGACACCTTCGGCGGTGTGCCCGAGACCGGCGAGCTTGCCCTTGGCGTCGTCGATCGCCGTAACACGCTGCATGCCGAGGGTGAGCGCTGTTGCGGCAACTGCACCGGCGGCAACTGCTCCACCCTTGAGTGTTGCGCTGAGACCACTGGCGATTTTCGATCCCATGGATTTGCCAGTGCTGGTTGCAGATGCCTGCGCGCCACCGAGCGCTGCATTAACCTGCCCGGGAATCTTGCTGGTGTCCGCAACGATCGAAAGGTAGCCAACCCCCAACTCGGTCAATGGGATTCACCTCCTTCAGATATGCGAAACGACCGCCCGCGACAGATGCCTCGGGCGGTCGTTTCGTGTGGTGACTATTGGTTGGCGGCGCGTGCGCGAGCCTGGGCCTGCGCAATCCGATCGCGTGCATTGCTCGGTTTTCGCTCGGCCGTGTGATGCGGCACAACAGGTTTCCGGGTTCGAATGTCGGTGACGTTCTCGGTCGATTCCTGCTTCACGGCTTCACGTTGAGCGAAGGCTTGACGTATCTGGTCGACAATGGGGGTCAACTCGACTGGATTTTCGCCTCTGAGTTCCGCACGTAACTTGCGGATTTCGTCGGTGAGGTTGAGTTGGATGTCGGACTCGACGTCAGTGAAGATACCCATTGGGTCGACAAGACGGCGGTATGCGCTGCGTCCGGGCAGGTTCGACAACCAGGCGTCGAAGTCCAGCCAGGACAGCGTGCGTCCGAGTTCGTCCAGTGACCTACCGATCGCCAGCAGGTCGGAGCGGACCGCCCCCTCTACTCCGTCGCGCCGGAGGAGTCGGAGGAGGCTTCGGATTTTTCCACCGAAATCTTCGAGGCCTCTTGCCACTGTTCCCAGAGCTCGCTCCGGGCGCCGTAGGGCCACTTCGCGATGTGGGTTGCTAGGTCCGGTTCGATCATCTCGAGCATCCACATCAGGGCGTCGAGGTTGGTCGGGTAGGCGGTTTCGGGATCGGCGCCGACGATGGGCAGCCGCTTCTCATTGCGGGCGTCGCGGACTTTCTGCACCTCATTGGTGCGCTGAACGATCATCGCGTCGGCGTAGTCGGTCACCTCGGGAGGAATGTGACTGACGAGCGGGAGTTCGTACGAGATGGTCTTTCCACTGTCGACGATGTCGACCTTGAACTTCTTGAACTCTGCGGGGTTGTAGACGAAGCCAGCCATTGCACCAGGCCTTTCAGTTGTTCCAATGGGAGAAATGCGACCGGGCCGTGGAGGCCACCCGGCAAGGGCGGCCCGGTGCAGTGGGGTGTGAATCAACCCCTGCCGGGTGGGCTCATCAGGCGGTGACGGTGACGACGATCGCCTTGGTCACTTCGACTGCCGGGGTAGCGGAGTCGGTGACCTTGAATGTGATCGACGGGGTACCGGCCGCGGTGGGGGTGCCGGACAGGACGCCGGCGGGCGAGAGCGTGAGACCTGCAGGGAGAGTTCCCGTCTTGGTCCAGGTCTTCGCGCCGGTGCCACCTGAGGAGGTCAGGGTCTGCTCGTAGGCATCGCCGACCTTGCCAGCGGGCAGCGAGGTCGTGGTGATTGCGAGCGGGCCGACCACGGCCTTGGTGGCGTCGTTGATGATTTCGACGACGTTGACACCTCGGCGTGCGTTCGTCTCAGACTCGTACACCTGGATCGTGATCTGGTACTGCGTGAGTGCCGTGTGGACGTTCTGCACCTCGGCGACCTCGTAGATCTGGCCCTTTTCGATGACGTGACGCTTTGCCGTCTCGCCGTCGATCGAGTCGATGACCCACGATTCGATCGGCAGCGTGTCGTCGGTCTGGTAGACCGTGATCTGCCGGCCGTGCTCGTCGGGATCGTGAACCTTGACGTTTGATGCGCCGTTGATCGCCCGCAGGACAACGGGATCGTTGGCGTCGTTGAGCGTGATCTTGACCGTGTTGTCGGTCTCGGTGGTGACCACGCGAGAGACGCCGCCGCCGAACTTGCGGATCTTCGTCTTGGTCTGTGTGCGGTTGATGGAGAAGCCGGAGTCGCCGATCTCGCCGTAGTCGTTGGCGAGGAATTCGGGGTCGAGTTCCTCGTATGTGGTCGTCGGGAGGGTGGTTCCGAGCTTGGCGGAGTGGAGTACGCCGCTGTCGAGCGGAGGGTTGGCGACGTACGTCTTCGTGCTGGTGTCAACCATGATTCGTGCCCTTTCAGGGTTCGTTGCACCGGGCCTTGAAAGGTGGGGATGTGTTGAGGTCAGCTGATTTTCAGGAGTAGCTCGCCGGTGAATTGGTAGCGCTCCTGGCCGGATTCGTCGGGCCATCGATACGGCCCGGAGTTCTCTTTCCATGACCGAATGAACGTGCCCAGAACCGTTCGGCTGCGAGAGGCTCGCATGATCGCGCGAACGACCGCGGCGAGGTCGTCAGCTTCGTCTTCGGTGTCTGCCCAGCATTCGAGCAGCGCGAAGACGTGATCTGTTTGGCCGTGCGTTGCCATCCCGCCGCCCGGGGTGCGGGAGACGCGGACCTTGAGCGTGTGTCCGGGATTGACGCGAGGGTTGGGGGTCTCAGTCCCAACCCACACGTCGAGGTGATCAGGCATCTGCTCCCGGATGAGTGTTGCGAGAACGGTTTCAGCGGACGCGGGGACGATCAGGTTGTTCATCGCACGCTCCCGAGGACTCGCACCAGTGTGTTCTCGTTGGCGTTCTTCCTGCGGGCCGCGTACGTCTTGGCATAGACGATCGCGCGCCAACGTCCCTGCGGTCGACGGGCACCCTGCATGGAGGACCATTCGAATCCATCTCCGGCAGCCGCGGCCATGCGGGATGCGAGCCCGTCTACGGCGGCAATGACCGGGCCGGATCGCCGGACGTCATAGAGAGCGTTCGGCTTCCACTGCATCCTCGGCTGCGTCATCGTCGATCACCTTCTCCACGAACTCGGCAGCGATCCAGGCTTGCGGGTTGTAGGCCGCGAGGAGTGTTCGCTTTGAGGGGTCGGAGTAGATCAGCAGTACTCCGGTTCCGTTTTCGGTGACGAACGTTGTGGTGTCGTAGACAGTTTCGC
The DNA here is from genome assembly GCF_001445685.1 of Rhodococcus sp. KB6. Taxonomy (NCBI): domain Bacteria; kingdom Bacillati; phylum Actinomycetota; class Actinomycetes; order Mycobacteriales; family Nocardiaceae; genus Rhodococcus; species Rhodococcus sp. KB6. The sequence continues at coordinate 19,501 of NZ_LNAK01000003.1, forward strand.
CGCCGATATGCCGGACGAGTACGACGGTGTCACTCATCCGTCCACCCTTCGAAGTTTGACGTCCACGATGCCGGGAACGAAGTACGGATTGTTGTCGTAGTTCGAGACAGCGACGACGCGGAACCAGCCTTCGCCGGGTAGTTCGATTCGGTCGCCGACTTTGACGCCGAGATCCGTTGGCGGGTAGCAGGTTGCATCGAAGGCGATGCGCTCGGCGTGCCCGTCGGTTGGCGCTGCGACTTCGCTGGGATACCAGAGGTGAACGAGCTGAAGTTCGGCGTCGTCATGCTTCTCGACCGCGTTGCCTCGTGGGCTGGACTCGGTCGAGGCGATCTTGCGGCGGTAGTTGATCGGCAGGGTGCACGAGAATTCAGCCATCAGGCATCACTTCTCGGGGGAGTGGTGTCGATCGTGAAGGCCCGGCCTGTGCGAGCCGATCCGCAGAGGCGTTGAAGGTCGACGATTTCCGATGGCCAGAACATGCGTTTGCGTTCGGACCGGTTGTCGATCGTCTGCTGAAATGGGCCGGCGGATACCTGCGTGATGGCACCTGATCCGACGTCGTTCCACCGCAGGATCGCGCCAACGAGAATGACTTTCGCTTGCGCTGGGTATTTGAAGTCGTTCTCGACGATGCACGGGGCGATCCATGGGGCCGACGCCATCGCGATAGTCGAGTCGATCATTGCTCGAGCCTTTTTCTCGTCGATGTTCGCGACGAACGGCGCGAGATCTTCCTCGATGTCGATGGCTACCGGCCCCATGCGTCTACCTCACTTCTCGTCGTTGGTGGCCGCGGCCTGCTCTGCGGTCCACTGGGCTTCGGCGGCGAGCCAGGCTTCGAGTGCGACCTTCTCGGCTTCGGCGTCCGCTTTCGCCTGAGCCTCAGCGTCCTTCTTGGCCTTGGCCTTCTCGGCTGCGGTCTGCGCCCTGGGCTGCTCGGGAACTTCGATGCCGTCGATGGAGGCGAGTGCGTCGAGGGTCTTCTTGTCGGTGATTTCGGCGACGCCGTCGACGAAGCGGACGCCAAGGTCGAAGACGATCAGCTGGGGGAAGCGCGTCGAGCGCACGGCCACCATCAGAGCAGTCCGGTCAGCTTGGCATGCTTGAGCTGGTTGCCGTACTTGAGTCCGATCTCGCCGTAGAGCTGAACTTTCTCGGACGCGCCGGTCTTGGCCAGTGGTTCGGCGAAGAAGTGCCCCTTGCCGGGGATCTCGAGGAATCGCGGTGCGCACTCTTCGAGGGAGACGACAGCGAGCTGCGTGGCCGGCATGTAGCGGTTGAGCATGATGTTGCAGCGTCCGAAGTCGGTCTCGAAGGTCTGCAGGTTCACGCCGCCCACGTTTCGGGTTGATTCCCGGTAGCCCTTGCCGTCGATGAAGATCTTCGTCAGTGCGCGCTTCTGCTTGGCGCCGACGATCACCGTGCGAGTCTCCGATTCCTGGATGCCGCCGTTCTCCCAGGCGAGCTGCATGAGGTCGAGGAGCATTGTCTCGGTCAGCGCGGCCGCGGTGCTGTTGGTGACCACGTTCGAGGTGATGGCTTCGAGGATGCCTCGGGTGCGGCGCTTGGTCGTGTTGTCGGTCGGCAGGTTGTAGGTGCCGATGATGAACGACTTCTCGACGTCGCGGGCGATCGACTTGATTTCCGCGGCGGTCTGGAAGGTGAGCTCGTCGGTGACGGGCTGGACTCCGGCCTGCATCGGGTCGGTGCCTGCGAGCTGACGAGTGGCTCCCTGCTTGGTGTACGAGACCGAGACCTGTTCCTGGTGGATCTCGAGCACGTTGTTTCCAGGGATGCGGTTGCGGCCGTTCGCTGCAGGTGCGTCGTCTCCTTCGAGGCGCTGACGGGTTGCGTCGGCGTCGCGCAGGTCGGTGGTCTGCCAGGTGAAGATCGTGGAGCCGGTGTTTTCTCCGCCGGTTAGTCCGCCGATCGCGGACAGGAACGGTGTGTCTTCGGTGGAGAGCTGGAAGAGCTCGCCGACGTAGTTCGGGAGATTGTAGGTGGTCCCCATTCCGGTAATTCCGGGCATGAGAGTGTCCTTTCACTGATGCCCGAATGGATCGGGCGGGGCTTATTTGCTTGCGGCTTGGAGCTTTTGAGACTTGAGCGCCATTGCCTTGTGGATGTCGCCCGCTTTGGTTGCCGCGGCGATCTGCGCGTCGAGATCAGGAGTGTTGGCGGGGGTGTTTCCCTCGCCGGGCACGACGACGCCGACACTGACCGGGGCGGTTATCTTCAGCGACGGGTTGGCGGTGACCGCGGTGGTGATTTCGGCCTTGATCTTGTCGGCGAAATCAGCGGCGGCCGGATCGAGGTCGAGTGATTCGATCTTCGCCATAAACGAGCGGGAGTCGATCAGCGAGTTGGCATTTGCCTCCGCACTTGTTGCGTGGCGCAGGATGGCATTCTCGATTCGGGCTTCACGTTCCCCTCGCTGTGCAGCGGTGAGGTCAGTGGAGAGCTTGGCCGGATCAGGTGGCGTGGCCGGGTTGTCTCCGCCAGTAATTCCGGCGACGAACTGGTCATACTTGTCGGCCTTGGCCTTGTTGCCCTTCGCGCGCGTTTCCCACTTGCGCGATTCGTCCATGGCCGCTTTGACTTCGGCCGGTGTCTTGCCCTCGAACAGAGTTGCCCACTCGTCCTGTGCAGGACCGGCGGATGTGGGTGTCGAGGCAGGGGCCGGCAGTGTCGCCGGATCTGCGGGTGCAGGCGGTGTGGCGGCCGGCGCTTGAGGATGAGCCTGGGGGTCAGGATCGCGGCGAGGATGGCGCCGTGCGGCGCGTGATCCGGCCGGACCGAAAAGGTCGACCGCCGAGGTGGTGAATCCGAGTCGTGCTGATCGAGTGTGTTGCATTTTTGCTCCCGTGCGGGATAGGTCAGCGCCGTGCGGCGCTGGGGGAATGTGGAGCCCGGGCTTCATCCGGGCATGACAAAGGCCCCGGAGCGGAATGCTCACGGGGCCTTTGCGATGTCGGTGTTGCTAAGCGGCGTTATTCGTCCTGATTTGCTCGAGCGCGAGGGTGAGATCCTCGACGTCCAGTTCGTCTGCGTCCGGGCGGTTGACGATCAGATCAAGAGCCGCCTGTTGGAACTCGTGAGAAACGGGGATGCCCTGTTCAGCCGCAGTCTCGAAGGCATCTACGACGGTGAGCTGATACTCGCCGGCATGGTATGTGCCGAGCGGAGTGTCCCCGTCGCCACGAGACGGGAAGTACCTACCATCCGCCACGAGGGCATCGGCGAGTTCCTTCACGCTGTTCATGCTCCCCACAATAGTTCACCCTCGCCCTTGGCGATTGATTTAAGGGCGTCCCAGTTCGGATAGGCGGTTCGCAGCGTTGGTGTCGGCTTACGCGCCGCCACGCGCGCTTCCACTGGCGTGCCGTTGACCACGCGCCGGAAGTAGAGCGTCGAGCCTTCCCGCGTGACCGAGTGCGGAGCGGCGAGAGTCAGATCGACTGCCGCCATGACCTGCTCTTCGGTCCACCCGGTGAACTCCGATTTGCCCATGCCAGCGCCGTCACCGTGGCCACCGCCGTTTTTGTCTCCCCTGATGATGTGCTCGCGTTTGGTTTCGACGTCGGGGCGATCCCGCGGTGAGAAATGGACCTGACCGTCACCGCGAACCAACTCGGGGTAGGCCTCGGGAACCTGGTCGTCAGGGACTCGCCAGGACCGATCGTCAGCCGCGCCGGATACAGCCTGTCCACCGGTTGGCGGTTTGATCGGCGGTTTGGCTCCACCTGTTGCGGCTTTCGGGTTCGGTGCCGCCTTGCTGGCAGTCTCACCAGCTCGCATGTGTGCGAGCACGGCCTTGGTGTCGATGGCGCCGTGTTCGCCGAGTTTCGGCGTTGCCCTGACAGCGTCGCGGTATTCCTTTTCCCATTCCTCGACGTAGGCCGGAGGCTCGTACGTTGTGCCGGGGCGAACCATGACCGCCATGCAGTGACAGTGGTCGTGGTAGCGGCCGCGACCTTCGGCCGACACCGACGCACCCTTTGACGAGTAGACCGCGCCTCGGGTGGCGAGCATGCGACAGAAGGCGCAGGCAGTCGCCGAGGCGTGCCGTGCCCAGGTGGCGCCGGTTTCTCGTCGGGCGTTGTCGACGATCGTTGCCCGGTTGGCGTTGAAGATCGTCCGCTGCGCGAGTCCTGCGAGTCGCCCGAGGGCGAGCTCTCCTGTTGCGTACAGCGCCCAGGATGTGGATGCCGCTATCTGTTCGGTAGCGGCGATCGCGGCAGGGGTTGCACGGTAGGGCAATTCGGGCGCGGCATCGTCGTACCACTGCGCAGACAGGTCCGCCGCGGTCGAGGCGTACGGAGTGAGCACCTCGGGTGTTGCGGTGACGATCGTTTGGCGGAACTCGTCGGTGGACAGATCCATTGCCGAGGCGCCGCGCCACAGATCAGTGACGTCGCGGACGGCCAGTAGGTTCAGGTTCTCGAGGATCTCGCGTTGGTCACTGAGCGGGGGCATCGGGAATGTCCTCCGCAGGCGTTCGCCTACTTGCCATCTCGATCACGTTGGGGTCTCCAACCTGCCGTGCGGCGTTGAGGATTCCGTCGACTCGTCCTGCGAGTGAGGCTTTGCGCATGTCTTCCATTGCGCGCGCGACCGTGGTTTCGTCCCAGCCCATCATTTCCAGGCCGACTGCCGATTCCTGCAGCTTCGGGTACGCCTGGATGATCTTGAGGGCGAAGTCGCCGGCCGAGGACTGCGACATCGTGGCCGGGTTGCGCCACTTGGTCCGCAACCGTCGCCAATCATCCGGGATGACGTCGCGATTCTCACGGATCTGCAGACCAGTCAGAATGGCTCGGACCCAGGTTGTACCGAACACCTGATTGCAGTACTCGGCCTCAATGAGCAGATCCTCTTTCATGGCGTGGATCGCCTCAGCGGAAGATGCATTCTCCTGGATGACACCGAGGGAGCCGACCGGGATCGATGTCTCACCCGAGAATTGCGTTGCCAGCGTCCGAAGTTGGTCCGAATGCGGTTGCGGAGACGCCGCGGCGAAGGTGCCGACCTCAGGGAGGTCACCTTCTTCTGTTCGTCCGGCTGCCCAGAGGCGGCCCATGATCGCCTGCCACTGAGTCTTGAGGTTGCCCTCGGCGTCCATGAACATCGACTCGTCGGCGCCCATGATCCACCGCTGCGGTGAGGAGTAGAACTCGGCCGAAACCTCCATACGCACCGCGGTGCGCAGGGCGGCGTCGGCGAGCCCCATGACCGGGCGAGAGATCCGCGAGGCGCCGAACGGGCGCTCGAGATTCGGCTTGTGCACCAGCAGTTCGACGGGGAGTCGGCCGAGGGAGTGCTTGCGACGCTCGACCTTCCACCCGAGAGTAAAGCGGGTCATCGTGATTACGACGTCGGGCAAGTACATCATTAAGACGGTGGGGGTTCCGTCCTCCGAGGTGTCGACGATCGCCAGGTGAGCTGAGAGTCGGCGCCGTCGACGATCCCACAGCGCCGTTCCCGACATCGCCGATCGAGTGGTGATCAGGACATCAGGCTCGCCGGATGCGACGTCGCCTTTGGTAGTGGCCACGAATGCACAGCTGTGGATGTAGGCGGACGTATGAGCTTGGGGCGCTTCGATGTCCATGTCGTTCGCGTTCCACATGGAGTCGATGCCCATTTCCAGCGAGGAGCCGCCGGGGATGACGAAGCCGTCCATCTTGTTGCGCCGCGCGAGTCCGTCGACAGCTTTGGCAGGCCAGCCGAGAACCATCTCGATGTTCACCATCTCCGGAGGAATGGCGATGCCGAGATCCTTGATCAGATTCTTCGAGTCGTAGTACGTCTGGCGAATCTTGTTGCGGGCCAGCTTCTTCATGTACTGCCGGATCAGTTTGTCGAGCGTGTTCTGCTCGTCGGGCTTCAAATCGGGGATCTGAGTGCCCGACGTGAGCGTGACAGGGCTGATCGCGCCGCCGAGAAGGGGAACATTCATTACGACAACACCAAAACCCTTCCCGTTCCGCTGGATGTGCGGACCTTGTTGCTGTTGAGTGCGAGGCGTCGACCGAGGAGTGCGCCGACCATGCAGACTGCGAGGTCGACCAGTTCGCCGGAGTCGCGGGACTTCTTGCCGAGGGAGTCGCCCCACTTGTTCGGGCGCATCTTCGCTGCGTGGACGTGCTTGCGCAGTCGCGGATCTCCGTCGTGGAGCAGCGTGCCGTCGTCGTCGATCATCTTCACGGTGAGTTCGGCCTGCTCGGTGAACTTCTGATTTCGGATCACGCCGCCGCGCTGCGAGAGACGCATGTCAAACTTGACCGAGTGGCCCTGCTCGCCAGGAGTCGCCCAGAGCTTGAGCTTCTTCCTGAAGTCGCGATGCCAGTCATCGATCAGGTTGATCCAGTACAGAGCTTCGTCCTCGTCATCCTTGGCGGGCGAGGGGTCCACGCCGAACCACACGACTTTGTAGCGGTCGAAGGTGCGGCGAACGACGTCGTCGACCTCGTCTCGTTTGACGCGGAACGGCCCCTGTTTCTTGACGTCCCAGCCTGGGGTCTTGGCCCACATGTCGATCGTCTGCACGAATCCGTCCGAGAGGCGGGCGGCGACGAGGCCGGTCGCATCTTCGGATTTCGAGCAGTCGAGGAACATGGCGATCTGGTCGCCGGGCTCGAGCCGCATGCTTGAACGAGCGAGATCGTCGAACTTGCGCGGATCCACCCATGCGTCGGCCGCGGCGGCCAACCCGTTGAGGTAGAACCGAATCGTGTCCGCGACGGTCGTACGCGAGTCGAGGACTTCACTTTCGAGGCGATCGAGATCCGCCCAGTCCGCATCCATGTAGGCGGCAGCGAGACCTGCGCGCAGTGATTCGTCGTCGGTGATGTCCGTATCCGGCGGCGCTTCGATCGAGTCGTACAAGATGTCGCGCCGCTTGGCGTTCGGATGCTGCTGAGCCTGCCACGCCTCGAACGAGAGCTCGGCAACCGAGTCGCTGCCCATCTGATGGGCGTTGGTGTACTCGAACACTCGCGCCTGAATCGATGCCGGCGACTTTCCGACGTTGCGCCGTGCAACCGCGGCGACCTGGTGCCCGCCATTGCTCTCGGTCATGTGGTGCGACTCGTTGAGCATGATGTGCGTCGCCGGGTCACCCTCGGCGGTCTTCTGCGAGGAGGTCAGCAGCTCCATCCGGCCGCCCTGATTCACCGTCGTGCGAGTGTCGCCGCAGTCGAGGCCGAACTCCTCGCGCGTTGCACTGGGGAGCATCGCATTCGCGACCCGCAGCACGTCTTTGGCCTGGGCCTCGGAGTTCGCAGCGATCTGCACGAGCGGGAGTCGGTGGCGAATACCGATGATGCGGCCGGAGCCGTCCCGACCGATCTGCGAAGGCCCGATGAGCTCGAGCAGGCAGATGCAGCCACCGAACGGGTCTTTGCCGGTTCCCTTCGAGCCTCGTTTGACCGCCGAACGATACAGCCAGCGGCCGGTTTTCGGATCGACGGCGTAGGCGAGGATCACGAACATCTTCTGCCCAGGCGTGAATTTCCAGCGTTGCCCAGTGGTGGGATTGACGAACCACTTCTCGGCGAACCGGATCAGCGCGGGACCAAGCGAAACCTCGGGCAGTTCCGCGAGCCGATCGGGGTGATTCCATTCCTTCGATGGATCGCCAGGCCAGGGGATCGTGCGCCACGCACCGGATGGATCGATCCAATATCCAGGGAGAGTGTCGAGATCAGAGGACATTTCGGTAGTCCTCCATCTGCGCTACGCCGGCCGAGGGGGTGTCCTCGTCTTCGATCAGCGGAGAAGCCTCGGCTGCATCCGGGTCGATGTACCGGATCCGCATGTCGCGGCGATGCTCGACCGTGTTGCCCAGCAACTTCTCTCGGGCACGGAGTTCGGCGGCGGCCTTGACGTCGCCGTCGTGGAACTCTGCTGCGATGAGCGCGGTATCGATGGCGTACTGCCAATCCGAATCCGACCACAGCACGCAGTGCGGCATCGTCGAGATCGCTTTCCACCACCGGCGAGTAAGTGTCGGCCAGGACTTGCCCTGCAGCCGCTTCGAGGGAAGCTTCGGAGCGTCTGCGAACGGGATGTCCTTGACGTCGGTCCAGTCGTGTTTGAGCGCATGACGATTGACGCGCTGACCTTCGGCTTTGGGCTTTCGACCGGCAATGGCCACGGCTGATCACCTCAGTTCGCGCGTAGTGCGCCTGCCGGCGTCTCGGCGGGGCATGATTCAGGCGTGAAAACGTTGAAACGAAATTTGTGGATCCCAGCGGTATGTGTCGGTGTCGCGTTGATCGTTCTTGTGACCTGTCTCGCCCGGAAACCGACGAAACCGCATGCAGTGAGTCCGGTTTCCGACGAACTGCAGGTATTTGCCGCTGCAGTGGCTCCGATCGGCGCTATCTTCACGACGATCGGCGTCGGCGTAGCGCTGTTCGTGGCAATCCGCGACAGTCGCCGCTTCGCGAGGGAAGAGCAGCTACGCCATGAGCAAGACACGGCGCGGCGAGCGGACCAGGCGCGACTCGTTCAGATCGTGTCGTACACGAAGAATCAAGGGGACCTTCGTCGTATTTCGATCGAACTTGAGAACCTCAGCGATCTTCCGTGTCAATGGCCACGAAGTTCTCCCCGTAGGCGGCCAGTAGTTCTCCCCGCTGGTGGCCACGGGTTCTCCCCGGTGGCGGCCAGTTGTTTTTCCCCACCCGCTTTCTGATTTGGGTTAGC
>NZ_LNAK01000029.1:0-1350 GCF_001445685.1 Rhodococcus sp. KB6
TGAATCGCCCTGGGTTCGGTGGAGACTTCTGGCCTTGGAAACGAGGATGGAAGCATGCCGAATGAACGGGTGTCAGGGAGGCCGACGATGCGGCGGTATTCGCCGGAGGAGAAGGCCGGTGCGGTGCGGATGGTCCGGGCGTTGCGGGCCGAGCTGGGGACCGAGCATGGGACGACAGCGCGGGTTGCCTCGCAGTTGGGTTACGGGGTCGAGTCCGTCAGGTCGTGGGTCAAGCAGGCCGATATCGATGACGGTCTGACTGTGGGAGTGAGCACCGCCGAGGCCGATCGGATCAAGCAACTCGAGCAGGAAATCCGAGAACTGCAGCGCGCCAACGAGATATTGAAGCGTGCGGCGTCTTTCTTCGGGGCGGAGCTCGACCGCCAGCACAAGAGATGACCGCGTTCATCGATGCCAATCGCGGCGATGTCATCGCGGGTCGGAGGCTTGGGGTCGAGCGTATCTGCAAGGCCTTGCAGATACCTCCGAGCAGCTACTACGCCACCAAAAGCCGACCGCCGTCAGCTAGATCGGTCTCCGATAGCCGGTTGCGGCCGGCGCTACGGGGGTTGTGGGAGGAGAATTACCAGGTATATGGGGTGCGGAAGCTGTGGAAAGCAGCCCGAAGATCGGGCATCGATGTCGGCCGTGACCAGGTCGCGCGGCTGATGCGTGCCGAGCAGATCGCTGGTGTGCGGCGAGGGAAGAAGGTGCGTACCACCCGAGCAACGGCCGGGGCGGATCGGCACCCCGATCTGGTTGGGCGGGATTTCACTGCGACTGAGCCGAACCAACTGTGGGTCACCGACCTCACCCACGTCCCGACCTGGGCGGGAATGGGCTACGTCTGCTTCATCACCGACGCTTACTCTCGGATGATCGTGGGCTGGCGCGTCGCGGCGAACATGCGCACCCAGGTAGTGCTCGACGCCATCGAGATGGCCCGCTTCAGTCGCGGCACACGGTTGACCGGGCTGCGCTGCCACAGCGATGCGGGCAGTCAATTCACCTCGGTCCGCTACGGCGAACGGCTCGCCGAACTCGGTGCAATACCGTCGATCGGGACCGTGGGCGATTCCTACGATAATGCTCTCGCCGAGAGCGTGAACGGCTACTACAAGTACGAACTCATCTACGGCCCAACGCATCCTGGTCCATGGCGCAGCATCGACGACGTGGAACTGGCGACACTGTCGTGGGTGCACTGGCACAATCACAGGCGGCTGCATGGTCACTGCGGCGACATCCCGCCAGCAGAGTACGAGAAGACGTTCTACGCTACTGAGCAGGGTGAGCAGGCCTTGGTTGAAATCAAATAGCCAGAGCCTCCATCAGACCCAGGGCGATTCA
>NZ_LNAK01000030.1:0-10926 GCF_001445685.1 Rhodococcus sp. KB6
GTCACTGCGGCGACATCCCGCCAGCAGAGTACGAGAAGACGTTCTACGCTACTGAGCAGGGTGAGCAGGCCTTGGTTGAAATCAAATAGCCAGAGCCTCCATCAGACCCAGGGCGATTCAGTCCCATGTGTTCGCGTTGAGCTTGCTGACGGTGACGATGGCGAAGATTGCATTCACAAATTTTCGGCGAAAGTTCGCCGTTCGTGGCGCACAGTCGATATCGATCCAGGCCTTCATGGAAAAATACTGGCCATGCGCACAGGATTCGGAGCGTGGATTCGCGGCCAGATCGATGCTCGGGGCTACGAGAGCACCGAGGAGGCTGCGCGGGCACTAGGGGTGTATCCGTCGTTGTTGCGTCATTGGGCAACGATCGTGCGGTCGCCATCCCCGCAAGTTCTTCGGCAAGTCGCAGTGCTGTTCGATGCGCCGATCCAAGAAGTGCTGATTGCCGCCGGCTACATGACCGAAGAAGAGAACCGTCCCCTTTCCCCTACCAGGATGTCGCTGCAACAAATGTCGAACAAGCAAATCCTGGACGAAATACGGCGCCGCACAGCAGGAGACACTGGAGGTACCCCAATTCCAGTGCGAGTGAACGGAGTACTTCACACGCCGGATGGCTAGGGCAGTACATCTTAGGTGTTCAACTTGTTCGAACGGGCCCTGCAGTGGACCGACTATCATCGAGTCGCGTAATCGCGCCACCAGCCATACGCACTCGCTACGGGGAACCACGTGGAGGGTGGTTGGACAGCCTGGTGTCTTCGGCGACCGCAGTCCTACGTAATCGTCCCGCTCCCTAGGCACTCAGTCGCTGCAGAGTGAGGTTCAACTGCAGCGCCTCTCGATCGAGCGGAAGGTCTACGTAGGCCTCACCCAATTGGGCATCCCGCAACGTCGACGCCTGCTCCACACCAGGAAATTTACCGAACTCCGCGACAATCCGCTTCCGACACAGCTGCCAGCTACCGAACTCAGGAGAACTCCTACGAGTTCGTGCGGAGAAGCTTCTAGTCCGCGGCAGCAAGATTTTCGTCGTTGGCGAATATCAGTCGCCCGTCATCGAGTGCGATCGCCCACCGATGCACGGGAGCCCAATCTCGCCCCACCGATCCGGAATCGATGACCATGTCGGCGTAGTCCTCAATGACCACGCCCGTACATACCGCGCTCCCCTCGGTCTCGATTCCAGGCGCCGTAACACTGACCCTGGAACCCACACTTATCGCACCGCTCGTTTTGCCGTTGTTCTCGGTCATGCATCTGATTCTCGCAGAGCAACTCCGCAGTAATTCACAGGGCCAAATATCCCGCGCGTGTCGACACAGTTGACGTAGACCAACATTTTACTGTCCTGTTGCCCGAGAAGAAGGGACGTCTAAGTCGCCATTGCATCGACTCGTCGAGGATGCATTGCAACCTCTTCTCGGATATCGCTCACAGGCGCGTTGTTAGCCGAAGCTACTGCGGGTCGTCGGCGAAAACCGGCATCCTGGCCACTTCGCCGGTCGAGTGTCGTGGCGTCGAGCAGCATCGAAGTTGATTTCGCACCAACGCTGATACTTGGCGTGCTGGAGCGGGCAACATGGCGGGAACGAGCATCATTGTTTGTCGTTCGCCGCCCCCGAGGTTGAACTGGTTGTTCATGGTGTTCGAAAGCCGTTTCGCGTTCGACCGGACAATCCGCCCACGCGCAGTCAGTCGCTGCCCGTGCTGTCCGCAACGAGATCGGGAGGCGCCGGTCTCGAACTCGTCGTGTTCGAGGGCGCAACGTCAGTTGATGCGGGTTTACCGTTTCGCGCAGAATGCTGCTGCGCTGAAGGTCGACGCTTCACTCGTTGCCATCCTTTCGGTTGCTTTTATCACCGGCACAAGTACGAGAGATCCGGCAAGACACCGAACCCCAAAGCACACCTCGCTGCGACAGTCGCCGCAAATTTCGTCAGTGACTGATCGGTCATCCCAAAAGTGCACTGCGAGCGGCGGAAATGGTGTGCGGCAACCAGAGTGCTTGAACGGGCACCATCGGCGCATCGCTCAGCCCCAGCACGCTCACCCTGCCGCCCAACGCTTGACCTTCTGGTGCGGTGACAAGTGCGACGTAGTCGTTGCCCACGACAGCTGTCACGGGGGGCGTCCCTTGGATTGGGTTCACAACCAGTGTTGGCTCGAACCCAGCTCGCCGACAGGCTGATACGAGGAAATCCGTGTAGAAGGAATGTTGAGGCGGCGCCCAGACAATCAGAGTGAATTTCGCTATGTCCGCGAGGGTCAGGTCTTTGCGCCCTACAAGGGGGTGAGAGGCATCGACAGCGAGCCGAAGCTTGTCGTAACCGAGAACAGCCGCGGCGAGATCGGTTGGCGTACTCACCCCGCGCCGCAACCCGACATCGATCGTCCGATCGATCAACGCACGTTCGATCTCACCGGGAAACAACTGCCGAACCGTGATCGAGAGCTCCGGCATCACCTCACGCACCGAAGCGACCAGATCAAATGCCTCCTCGGACGTGACCGCCGGAGTGTGCCCAACAACGAATGCCGGCACTCGATCTTGCGCCGCACGGCGGGACGCCGCGGACAGCGATTCCGTCGCTGCCAGCAACGCGGGTGCGCCTTCTCGAAGTTTGTGGCCGGCCGCCGTCAGGACGACACTTCGACCCTGCCTCGTGAAGAGTTCGGCGCCGACCTCCTTCTCCAACAAGCGCATCGCAGAACTCATCGCTTGCTGAGACATGAACAGTGACCGCGCTGCCTTGGTCAAGTTTCCGTGGTCCGCCGCGGCAACGAATTGAGCGAGACGGCGCAGATCGAGCGGTGATGGCGATCGTCCCGTATCAATCCCTTGGTCATCAACGTCCACAAATACCTCACCTTCTGAGCTCCGACATACAAACATTGTTTGTTGAATAACCCATTTTGTGTGCTTACCAATTGTGAATCCGATCCGTAGCGTGATGTTGTCACACTGTCGATTACAGGAGCAAGCATGTCGAATTCACTGCAAGGCAAGTCAGCGATCGTCGCAGCCGGCGCCAAGAACCTCGGTGGACTCATCAGCACCACCCTCGCTGCCCAGGGGGTGAACGTCGCGGTCCATTACAACAGCGACAGCAGCGAAGCGGACGCAAACAAAACAGTCGCCGCGGTCGAAACGGCCGGCGTCAAAGCAGTGAAGTTCCAGGCCGATCTGACCGTACCCACTAACGTCGAACGCCTCTACGACACCGCGATCGACGTGTTCGGAAGTGTCGACATTGCAGTCAACACCGCTGGCAAGGTCCTACGTAAACCCATCATCGAAACAACCGAAGCCGAATACGACTCGATGCTCGACATCAATGCCAAAGCCGCCTACTTCTTCATCAAAGAAGCAGGGAAACGCCTCAATGACGACGGCAAGGTCATCACCATCGTCACCGCACTACTCGGTGCGTTCACCGATGGATACTCCACCTACGCCGGCGGAAAAAGCCCGGTCGAACACTTCACCCGGGCGGCAGCCAAAGAGTTCGCGGCGCGCGGAATCTCCGTCAACAGCATCGCCCCCGGCCCGATGGACACACCGTTCTTCTACGGCCAAGAAACCCCCGAACGCGTCGACTTCCACAAATCCCAGGCAATGAAGAATCAGTTGACCCAGATCGAAGACATCGCTCCGATCGTTCGCTTCCTCGCAGACGACGGATGGTGGATCACCGGACAGACGATCTTCGCCAACGGCGGCTACACCACCCGCTGACACCAAGCTCGTTAATTTCCGCTCGCATGAGGAGAAGACCGATGACCGCCACGCTGCCGGCACCCGGTGCAGCCTTGATCGAAGCGACCAACGACGGAGACACCGACGCCTTCCTCAGGACCTTCACTGCCGCCGGAGTCGTCGACGACTGGCGGCGTGAATTCACCGGCCGCGCCGAGATCGGCACGTGGAATGAAACGGAATTCATTGGTAAACAGGTGACCTTGTCTGTCCTCGACTTCGTCAGCAGAACCTCGGAAACAGCCGTCTCCGCTCGGGTCGGCGGAAACGGCTTCAACGGACCCAGTACGTTCACGTTCGTTATCGAAGGAAATGCGATGTCCAGGATGGACATCCGCGCCTAATCCCTGAATGAGTGCAAACCCACACCGACAACGCGGATCGATACACGCGCATCAGGTACAGAACCATTCCGCGATGCTCGCCGTGAGATGGGATGCGACCGAGCGACCGATAGCTACGCCTCCGGGTCTTCCCCCGGGACTGCGATGGGGACATGGAAGGTGACGAGCGCTCCGGCCGAGATGAGGAATGCCCTCTCGGCGCCATCGATCGTCGCACGAATCAGGCCGGATCCTCCCCCGTTCATGATGGTCTCAATTTCCGACATCAGGCGCTTCGCCTCGGCGACAGACAGTTCGTAGCCGTCTGAACCGTATTGAAATACGGCCTCGGTCAGCTCTGGGTTGTGATCGAAATTTCGGTGCTTCACGTTTCCTAGTCTGCCAACCCGTACCAACTGGACAAGAGGTGGCCCAAACCAGATCACGGCTGCCCGGGCCGTCCCAGTTGGGCCATGCGTGCCCGATCTAGCCCACTCAGGCGGCACGCGGTTCTCGGTGGTCCTCTCGGGCCACACCCTGAGGCGGAGCGGAACTAGCGCACCGACTGTGGCGCGGGGAACCAGGTGCCCACCGGCGCCGGAGCGTGACCGCAGCTCGATGGGCGGCGCGCACGAACTGTCGGGGACGGGCGCGCAGTCTTGGCGGTCCGCCGACATCAGCTGTGAACATCCCGTCGGCGGACCATGCGTGTCGGGACCGATGAAAGTTCGACACGCAGATCAAGGGTCCACCGGTGAGAATAAATGGGGTTCATTCCGATGGACCACACCACTAATGCCCCACCCATTCACAGTGCAAACATGGGCGGTCCGTCCGGTCGCTCGTCAGTAACAACCGGACGGACCATGCGCACCCCTGCCGGACTAGGGGGCACGCAGTCAACAGACCCCGCAGACTTAGATGGTGACGTCTGTCCGAGGGGGAAATACCATGCTGCCCGCAACTTCAGGTCATTAAACACGACGAGTCTACCGACTTAGCGCCGCACATTTTCGCCGAGCCGTGCCCGATCGTAACCTGGACCTGGATTCCCAACCGCGCCACCGAGCGTCCGGGGTCGAATTGACGACGTCATTGCGAGACGTGGGGCGCTTCCCCGTCCGGGATGGCTTCGCCACACCACTCGCATACGGTCGGCGCTTTACTCCAAATCTCTGCCCTCCGCCACTTCCGTCGCAGTCGTAGGATGCACCGCTACCGTCGAAATGCGCCCTGACCGTCGACGCCACCGAAGCAAGTCGAATCATGAGCGCTCTACGCCACGACGACCCGAGCCTCGCACCGCACGATGAGAAAGCTGTACGTGAAACCATCGACGGCTTCGTGATTACATTCCAGTCGCTCCATTCCGCCTGAGCCGTCGCCGATAGTGCTGGCAAACGCAGGTTCGACCGACCGCAGCCCCATCGATGATTCGCGGAAACAAAGATACAGACGGTGTCTGGCTCAACGAGGAGCGACCGATGGACCGCCGTCGATGTTACTTCCCTTGCCAGGCCTACTCGCCCGCAAGGGAACTCGGGGGATGATCTGGACTGACGGTTGCGGTGCAGCCTGCACAATGAGCAGCAAGACGTCGACGGTGGACCGACTGGATTTGTATGCGCGCACTCCGCAGGCCGCTTGCGGAACTGTACCCGGAGATGACTGCGCCCAATCGCGGTCGCCCTTGGTGGGCAGTCGGAGTGGGCCTGTGACCCACGGTTGTGTCGGCGACACGCTTCGACTTCCTTCGGCTGCGGAAGGGTGCGAGATGCGTAGGTGTTTTCTGTTGGAAACACCCACAGTTCGCACAGGGGATGACAACAATGACGGAATCCACACCGGACCAGGCCGATGAGAGTGTGCGAAAGTCCATTCCCATCACCCGCTTTCCATCAGTGTTGAAGGCCAGCCTGTAGCAAACGGATCGAATCAGTGCGCAGCGTCGAAGGCATCGAGGATCTCCACTTTGACCCGACCACGCGGAGCCACGTCGTAGCCGTTCTTAACTGCCCAGTCCCGCACTGCCTGCAACTGCTCTTTCGAGCGACCTGAACCGGTATTCTTCACCGTCACATCGGCTTTACTGCCGCGGCGTGCTTTTCCGACTTTCTCGGCCACCATCACGAAAGGCTCGAGGGCGGCGTTGAACTTGTCGACGTTCGTCGGCCGCAGATCGATCAGGTAGTCCGACCCCTGATACGAGAATTGGATGCGTTCGCCGAATCCGTCGTCAATGGGCTTACCGTCGAGATCGTCGATAAGTTGGCGAATCACTCTCTCAGCCATGCAACATCGTCTCCAATTCGATAGGAATCTCTCCAATGACCGGGCAACCCTAGCAACTCTTGTCCCGACACCGAGACGACCTCGAGCGGCTTCAACGCCTATCGGCTTGCCGATACTGCGTTCGAGGCCGCACATGGGCAGTCGGCGGGTGGCGGTCAAGATGTCGCAGCATCGACAGTCCGTCGGTCGGCGCGCCAGATTTTGAACCTGAATGTTGAACTACGAGAGTTGGATTCTTCGGTCGAGGAGTGTTTCAGTCGGCACCGGTCTCCGGAGGTGATCGCATCGATGCCGGCTTCGGGCCGTTGCTCGGTGCCGAACTCTCGCCGGGGCTGGGGGTGATGTGTCTGCGTTCAGGAGCGCCGACAGGCGGGTTGAATTTCCAGACTGGCGCCGGTGCCGCGCGATTCTGGTCGGGTCAGCGGAAATTTTCGGCGACTGCGGAGATACGTCCGCCCGACTATTGCGAGCCTTCTATTTGTCGGCGCAGCTCAGTATCCGGCACATCGCCCAGTCGAAGCTCTCCGATGACCGCAAACGAGCAGAGCGAAACGTCATACGCAGGCAGGCTCCGCTCGCGAGACGGCGGTTGAATGTGTTGTGGGCGACGCTCCGCGACAAGGCGGTCTATCGGCGGGACCTACTACAGCAGACTGCGGCATAGCGCCCAGAGCATATCTGAACGAATGTTTGTCCAGGCTATGACGGCATTTTGAAGCACCGCAGCGCTTTCCGGCTCGTCATGCCGCCTAGCTTGAGTGCTTGATCCACCGCTCGGCGCCGAGCACACGGAGGGTGGGCGGGTCGAGAATCGCACTCCAGTGGTTATCGCGGTGTCCGGTCATCAGATCGAACCTGAATACCAGCACCTGACCGCCCTCGCGAAGCGCGTCGAGGTACTCATCGTGTCCGTACACATCCCAGTACTTCGAGTAGTCCGAAATGGGACGCTCGGAGCTGTTCTCGTACAGACGACGGGCATCGACGAGGGAAGTGAACACACGAAATCCTGCCCGGGCACGGTAATCCAGCAGGCCGACTCGGAACTCCTCGAGCGCCCCGGGCCACGGACCGTCGCCCATCGCCCCGACGATTTCATCGACTTCTGTCATCTGCTCCTGAGGCTCGGTGAGCTGTGGCTGGGTTGCCCGGTACACCCCGTCCGAGTCAGCCGCCGCACTGTAGTCCTCGAAGTCGAGATTGCTGATCCACAGGTTTACTACGACGCCCGACAAAGTGTAGGCCGAGACGGATAGTCTCCCGGGAGGGTTGGCGGCGGTGATGACGGTGAACGGGTGGTCCGCATCCACGAGTGTTGAAGCATCGGCGACCACGAAGAACTGATACCGCGGGTCGTCCTCGTTGAGGCGCGCCAGCAGTTCGTCGATATCCATCCCGTCGAATTCGGGGCTTTCTACAATGGTCAGCGGGTCTGTGCGATCGGAAGCCGGACCGAGAGCTTCCCGCACGACCTCGTGCCATGTCTGGTCATCGCTGTAATCGAGCCGGAACAGAGGTACCTCGACGTCGGGGAAGGTCACGAGCGTCTCCAATCGCGGTTGAGCGAATCGTATCTTGACGGAGACCTCGTCGATACGAAAAGTCCACTCATATACCGTCACAGTCTGCACTGCGGCGATCACCCACTGGCTCCGCGCACCTGTCTTCTAGTACGCCTAGGAGCCACTTGCCGTGAGTCCTAGACCCGGTCGGCGTCCACGCTAAAGTTGACGAATACGCTGAGGATCAAACAGACAGATCGGAGCATTGCGTCTTGGTGGAGAGACTGATTCTACAGTGTGTCGACGATCTGGACGGAATGCCTGTCGCCGATGAGGTCAACGAGAGGATTGAATTCTCCTTCCGCGGAACGGATTACGTGATCGATCTGAGGCCAGCCAATGCGGAAAAGTTGAAAGCTGTTCTCCGGCAATACATCGCTTGTGCACAACGGATCGACACCAGGGCTGTCGATGCAGAATCCCGAGGTGTCGAGAAATCCCTCGATTTCGCACATGCGGAGCAGCAACTGCAGGCCGTACTCAGCTGGGCAAAGATACATAACTATGCAGTGTCTCCGTCTGGGGGGATCACAAAGCAGATCATTCAGGCGTTCAATGCCGCGCACCGACGATCTTCGTTCGACGATAGAATCGTAGGTGGAGCAGCACAGGCTCCTAGGTAGGCGCGACCTTATCTCCGATGCAGGTCAACAGCATTCTCTGGGTGCCACGGCCATCTTGCTTGGTTTCATCGAAAAGCGCATATCGGGGGGAACGGTCAACGAACGATACTGCGATATCTGTAAACACTTGTACGGCGCACTGTCACTGAATTTTGGTTTGCGTTCAGGCTCTCTCACATCCATCCGGCGGGACCGTTAAACCCGCCCTTACCTGGCCTGACTCTGAGTCGCACCGTTGGCTCCGGAGAATTTGATGTGCCCGAGGTCGACGATGTAAGTCGGCCACGGAACTCAGCGTCGTCGATTGTGGCGCCGCGAGCGCGGGACCGAGATCGAGGGAGCGCCTCGACTTAGCGACTAAAGGGTTACCGGCCCGGGTCACACGCCTGCCACAGAGAAGCGACGGGCACAAGGCCGTACTTCAGTACTGAAGTCGCCGAAAGAACGAAGGCTGCCCCACGCCCGAACAGGCGTGGGGCAACTTCTCACCGAGCACTGCGACGTTGCATGTTCAGCGCACGCTGGAGGTCACATCGACTCGGCGCGCGGCACCAGTGCCGGCAATCATGGGTGCAGGTTGGCTGCTCCGCCGTTCGGCGTCAGAACGGAACCGATATTCGAGTCGGTCCGCGGCGTGACGTCCGTTGCCGAGCACATCGTCGGGGCGTACTGAGTTCCGAACAATGTCGCCTTCGACAAGAACGTCATGTAATTCTTCGGGTTTGCGTACTTCCCGGCATCACCGTCGGTGTTGATGTAAACCGCCGGGTTGGAGGAGGTCGTGACAACTTGGACCGAAGGCAGCGTGAAGGTGGCGCCGGCAAGCGCGGTCAAACCGGCATCAGAGGTATTCGAGCCGCCCGGACTCGCACCCGCAATCGTTGTTCCGACTCCGCCATTGAGGGAAAGGTAGGACCCTGTAGCGTCGGCAGCACCACTTGCGTTCACTCGAGTGACCACCGGAGTGCCACTGAATCCACTGCCCGTCCCGGAGACGATAGACGCTGAGGTGAAGGTTGCCGGATCGATCTTGAATACGAGGTTCAATCGATTCAGATTGATGACGGTGGCACCGCCACCACTGGTCGGAACGGTTTGCGAGCCTGGCTGAATCGTGTAGGTGCCCGGTGTCGACGACGAGTGCGCAACCGACATTGAGTGAGCCTGAAGCGGCTGGTGAACATTGCCGGCAATGAGTGAATTGGGGTCGCCCATGCAGGCGTTGTTGTAATTCGTCGTCACGTTGTGGGCCGACGCCGGCATCGTGGCCGCAAACACCAACCCTAATGCTGCCGCAGAGATCGCGGCAGTCGTTCCGGCACGCCGAGCGAGAGATACAGTCATTGTGAACCTTTTCTTTCGTTGAGAAACGATTGACGTTCAACAAGATGAAATGTCGCAAGAGATTTCGAATCGCGGCATCATCGCAAAGAAAAACTCCTCCTCCCTATTCGTAGACAGAACGAACTCGGTACAGCGCCATTCCGGGTGTTGCTTCTCGGAGCAAGGCAGGTTCGAATACCGTTGCAGGACAGCCCGAGGGTAGATTTCAGCTCAGTGAGTCCACACATGGTCGGCGGTAGAAGATCGATGTAGGGTAAGCCTTCGCAGCGATGCAGAAGAATCGCATCCTGCGTCCAGTGCCGGCGAGAATCCTCACATCCCAAATCCCTAGAACAGGTACCAGTTTTCTCACTTTGCCGACAAAGTCAAGGAAAGGCGAAAAGTTCATACTTTAGTCGCAGTGCAAGGGTCCTTCGCCTCCACTGGAAGTCGGAGAACCGGTCGAGCAGTCGAACAGAATTGGCAGACAACGTAACTGAATTGGCGTCGCGGGAGATCGATTCACTCCGCGCTCGTGTTGCCACGTGACCATTCACGGGATCGCGCGACTCAACTGGCCGCCCCGTCATCCCTTAGTACTTTTGGGCGATAGTTTCCGAATTTCGCCCGAAATGACCGAAATCGGATACTCTTCTGCCACAAGCAATCCAAGCCACACGGGGATTCGGACGTGGCACGAATTGACTACCAACCGCCGGGGGGGCTGACCGGGAGGTTAACCGTTGAACCTGCGATAGGTCGCCTTCGCGCGTGCCGACCCGCATTACTGGGCGAGCGCCAGAACAGCGGCTCGACCTCATTCACTGCACAACGAGCACTTCATCCCGAGGTCAGTGGGTTGATCACTCTGGCGACGCGGTCCCCAAGGTCGACCCTGTGACCACCCGTCGCTGGTGGTGCCAAATGAGGGGGGCCAAAGCCACGGAACGAATTCCGCTAGTGAATACGCAGGCCGTGAACTGAACACCAAGCTCGGCGTGCACAATCCCCCCCCCCCCCCCCCCCCCCCCCCCCCC
>NZ_LNAK01000031.1:0-1472 GCF_001445685.1 Rhodococcus sp. KB6
GAGATATTGTCAAGACCTGTGGATGAGGGTGTTTCAGGCGACCTCCGTTTCGCTTGATTCGTCGGGCTCAGCGGGTGAGATGTCGATGGGTCGTTCGAGCAGCTTGCCTTTGTGGAACACCGCGCCGGCACGGACCAGCGCGACCAGATGGGGGGCGTTGACCGCCCGCCAGCGGGCTTGTGCGGCGTCGATCAGCTTGTAGGCCATGGCAATCCCCGCTGCGCGTGACCCAGGGCCCTTGGTGACCTTGGTTCGCAACCGCACGGTCGCAAACGTCGATTCGATCGGATTCGTAGTGCGCAAGTGGATCCAGTGCTCGGCCGGGTACCGGTAGAACTCCAGGAGCACGTCGGCGTCGTCGACGATCTTGGCGACCGCCTTGGGGTACTTCGCGCCGTAATCTACCTCGAAGGCCTTGATCGCGACCTGGGCCTTGTCGATGTCCTCGGCGTTGTAGATTTCCCGCATCGCCGCGGTCGCACCTGGATGAGCCGACTTGGGCAGCGCAGCAAGCACATTGGCCTGCTTGTGAAACCAGCAGCGCTGTTCACGGGTATCCGGAAACACCTCCCGCAGTGCCTTCCAGAACCCCAGCGCCCCATCACCGACGGCCAGCACCGGGGCGGTCATCCCGCGGCGTCGGCATGAGCGCAGCAGATCAGCCCACGACTCTGTGGACTCCCGGAACCCATCGGTGAGCGCGACGAGCTCCTTGCGGCCGTCGGCGCGGACGCCGATCATCACGAGCAAGCACAGCTTCTCCTGCTCCAGGCGGACCTTGAGATGGATGCCGTCGACCCATAGGTACACGAAATCGGTGCCCGAGAGATCCCGGTCGGCGAAGGCCTTCGCCTCGTCCTGCCATTGCGCGGTCAGCCGGGTGATCGTCGAGGCCGACAGCCCGGCACCAGTGCCGAGGAACTGCTCCAACGCCGCACCGAAGTCGCCGCTGGACAGCCCGTGCAGGTACAGCAGCGGCAACACCTCGGTCATCTGCGGGGACTTGCGTGACCACGCCGGCAGGATCGCCGAGGAAAACCGTTGCCGTTCACCGGTCTCGGCGTCGACACGGCGGTCGTTGACCCGCGGTGCGGTCACCGTCACCGCCCCCGCCGCGGTGAGCACGTCACGCTCGTGGTGATAGCCGTTGCGGACCACCAGCCGCCGGCCGTGCTCATCGAGATGCTCGGCGAACTGCTCGATGTATGCGGCGACTTCGGCGGCCAACGCCGCCGCGAGCATCTGCCGGGCACCGTCGCGAACGATCTCGTCAAGCAACGACCGACCAACACCGCTGTCGTCGTTGGAGGATTGCTGATCCTGAACTACCGTGAGCATGGGCGTACCTTCCCGAACCAGCGCGCCAACGCCGGTCCTGATCAGAGCTGATGGAATTTCAGATCATTCCCGGGAAGGTGCGCCCACTCACGCCGCCTCGCCGAGAACCATCCACAGGTTCTGATCATTGCTCC
>NZ_LNAK01000032.1:0-341 GCF_001445685.1 Rhodococcus sp. KB6
GGCAGGAGCTCATGGGTGGACGCTGACAAACTTGATCGTCGTACGGTTTCTCCTCTGTGGGAAACCGACGAACAATATATCGACATACTGTTGGGTCCTGAGAGAACACGCGAGTGTTTCTTTCTAGGAAGTAACGACAACACTGGAATGTGGGTCATACCGCGGAGTTGCATTGATTTCGGTCAGTGTTTTTTCGGCTGGTGCTCACGGGAGTTCTGGGGTTGTGTGTTGTTTGAGAACTGCACAGTGGACGCGAGCATCTTTGTTGTAAGTAATGAAGAGCGTACGGTGGATGCCTTGGCACCAGGAGCCGATGAAGGACGTAGGAGGCTGCGATAAGC
>NZ_LNAK01000033.1:0-344 GCF_001445685.1 Rhodococcus sp. KB6
CCTGCCGGCTATCACACACCCATGGTTTAGCCTCTTCCGCTTTCGCTCGCCACTACTCACGGAATCACGGTTGTTTTCTCTTCCTGTGGGTACTGAGATGTTTCACTTCCCCACGTTCCCTCCACACGCCCTATATATTCAGGCGCGGGTAACACGACATCACTCGTGCTGGGTTTCCCCATTCGGACATCCTCGGATCACAGCTCGGTTGACAGCTCCCCGAGGCTTATCGCAGCCTCCTACGTCCTTCATCGGCTCCTGGTGCCAAGGCATCCACCGTACGCTCTTCATTACTTACAACAAAGATGCTCGCGTCCACTGTGCAGTTCTCAAACAACACACAA
>NZ_LNAK01000034.1:0-21982 GCF_001445685.1 Rhodococcus sp. KB6
CCACCAGCCCCGACAGATCTCTCGGACTTTCCCCTTCGCTCATGTCCGCAAGCTACCGACCCACATCGACCCCACCCCTTCAGACCTGCACCGTTCAGCATTTAGTTCAGTCAACGGGGCCTCGCCGTTACCGCAGCCGCGCTGGTATCCACCCGGATGTGGTCGGGTGTCGACAATCGCTGTCCGGGACAGCAACTCTTCCAGTTCCGATCGCGTGGGGCTGCCCGGGGCCGACTCGAGACGCTCGTCCCCGAACCATCCGCAGGACGCGACGAGACATACGAGCGCGAGCGTCGACAGGATCGCAGATAACCGTGCAACCACCTGTGCCCCCGCCCGTCGTAGACGGTGATTCAACGCCGCCCGTCGTAGACGGTGATTCAACGCCGTCCGTCGTAGACGGTGATTGAACCATCGGGGGCCGACAGGAATCAGCCGAACTCGATCACCACTTTGCCGGCGGCATGGCCGTCTTCGACTGCAGCGAGCGCTTCCCCAGCGCGGGAGAATGGGTACCGCCCGGACACGGACGGGTCGAGGGTCCCGTCGGCCACGAGCGCCGCGATCTCCGTGAATACTGCTGTAGTTCTTCGGCGTTCGACACCACCGCCGCCGAGTCGGCTCGCCGCCAGAGGATCGGCGATGCTCAGGATCGGTGCGTCCGGTCGGGCTAGCTCAGCGCCGCGAGTGAGAGTGTCCCCGCCGACCAGGTCGAAAACCGCGTCCACTCCGACTGGGGACAACGCGGACACGTCGTCTGCGAAGCCGTCCCCCGACGCAACCCAACGTGCTCCCGCTTCGTCGATCGCGGTTCTCTTGGACTCGCTCGCGACACCGATCACGTTGATACTCCGCGCCAGTGCAAGCGCGATCGTGCTGCGACCAACGCCGCCGCCGGCGCCGAGCAGCAGGAGTGTCGCCCCGGGTTTCAGACCGAGATCGTGGAGTGCGTCGTAGGCCGTTCCTGCCGCAACCGTCAGCACTGCGGCATCGGCCCAGGACACGGTAGGCGGCTTGTGTGCTGTCGAGGAGACGTTGAGCAATGTCGACGCGGCGTAGCCGCCGAAGCCGGTCGCGGTAGCGCCGAACACTTCGTCGCCGACCTCGAACTCGGTGACCCGCGGACCTACTCCGATGACAACACCGGACACTTCGCGGCCCAGAACCGCAGGCAGCGTCACCGGGACAGTATCTTTTCGAGTACCCGCGCGAACTTTCCAGTCAGCGGGGTTGACGCCCGCCGCTCGGACCGACACCAGCAGTTGGCCGGCACCCGGTGGGGGCAAGGTGACGTCGAAGTAGGACTGTGTGTCGGGTCCGCCGTACTCGGTGAAGCCGTATGCCGTCGTCATGCCTGCCAGCCTATTGCCCGGTAGGCGGGAAGTGGTGTCGGTGGCACCTGATTGGATGGTCGGATGCTGCATGGACTCTGGTCACCGGGATCGGGGCTCAAACTGTGGGTCGACGGGCACGACGGTGCCGGGACCGACGATCCCCGTGATCCGGTCAGTGCTGTCCTGCATCGCAAGTTCCGTCATCGTGTGAATGTCGCTATGCCGCCCGTACCTGGCGGGCCTTTGCAGAGTGAGTACGCAGCTGTTGCGTTGGCGCCGCCGGACGCAGTCGATCTCCTGCTGCGGTTCAAGGCCGACGATCAGCGAATTGCGGGAGACCTGCACTTTCTCGTACATGTGGCGCGAGGAATAGACCGGTGGGTGCGCGCCGGACGGGTGGTGCCGGCGCTGACGCGAGCCGAGGGTAGTTGGTGGCCGCGGTGGCAGTTGTCTGTGGGGGAACGCCAGCGCGCCTGGATCGGCGAATTGGTAGTGGCCATGCCGCCGGTGCAGCGGGCGGTCGGTTCGCCGAGGGCGACGATCGAAGACATCACGAACGAACTCACGGACCCGATCGTCCGTCGTGCTCTCGGGGACTCAAATCCGGTGGTGCAGACCCCGCTGTGGCAGGCCGTATTGTCCGGGGACGCTTTCGACGACGTGTCGGTACGAGCGGTCGAGGGACTCGCCGAATGGGGGTCGACGTTCACCGCCGGAGAGCCGGACCTGGTTCTGCGGCTGATCGAGCCTGAACTCGACGACAATTCCGATCCCGACGACGATGCGCTGTGGCGTCTGCAAGTGTGTTTGCGTCCTGAAGGTGAAGCGCCCGAACGTGTTCGACTGCACCGGGCAGATCCCAAACGTATCCAGCTCGGCAGCCGCAAACTCGAAGAGGCAATCAAGGCTTACCCACGTTTTCGCGACGTGCCGCGTGACGAGGACAGCCTCGACCTGTTGCTGCCCACACCTGTCGTGATGGACCTGGTCGGACACGGCGCGATTGTCCTGCGAGAGCGAGGGATCACGCTGCTGCTTCCTCGCGCATGGAACGTGGTGTCTCCATCCCTGCGTGTGCGCGTGACCTCGGCGGCATCTCCGATCGTTGCGGAGAATCGTACGGTCGGTATGGACCAATTGCTGGAATACGATTGGGAATTGGCGCTCGGAGACAAGGTACTCACCGCCGAGGAAATGACCCGACTCGTCGATGCGAAGTCCGATCTGGTCCAGTTGCGCGGCGAGTGGGTTCAGGCGGACAAAGACGTCCTGGCCCGCGCGGCTCGTTTTGTCAGTCAGCGGCACTCGAGCGGGGACCGAGCGATCGTCGATCTGATCAAGGACTTGATCGCCGACGACCTCAAAGACCTGCCGGTCGAGGAAGTGAAAGCAACCGGATGGGCCTCGGCACTGCTCGACCAGTCGGTGGCTCCGCGGCAGGTCGCGGTACCGTCGACGGTCAACGCGACTTTGCGTCCGTATCAACGACGCGGTCTCGACTGGTTGGCGTACATGAGTGCTCTCGGGCTCGGCGCTGTTCTGGCCGACGACATGGGTCTGGGTAAGACGCTGCAACTGTTGGCGTTACTTGCGCACGAGAAGTCCAAGACAGCAACCCTTTTGGTGTGCCCGATGTCGGTTGTGGGTAACTGGCAGCGTGAATCGGCGCGATTCGTGCCGAGCTTGCGCGTCTACGTTCATCACGGTTCGGATCGCGCTACCGGGGCGGAGTTGGAACAGGCAGTTCGTGAGAGTGATCTGGTGATCACCACCTACGCGCTCATGACCCGCGACGTCGCGGCCCTCAAGGATATCGACTGGCGGCGCGTAGTGCTCGACGAGGCTCAACACATCAAGAACGCCAAGACATCTCAGGCGAGAGCTGCTCGCAGCATCCCCGCGGATCATCGCGTTGCTCTGACCGGAACGCCGGTGGAGAACCGACTGGACGAGCTGCGGTCAATCCTCGATTTTGCCAATCGCGGTGTACTCGGCTCGGAGCAGATGTTCCGCAAAAGGTTTGTCGTGCCGATCGAGCGGGAAAAAGATCAGCTTGCCGTCTCGCGACTGCGAGCCGTCACGTCCCCCTTTGTGCTGCGGCGCGTGAAGACCGATCCCGCCGTGATCGCGGATCTCCCGGAGAAGTTGGAGATGACGGTTCGAGCGAATCTCAGCGAAGAGCAGGCCGCGTTGTACCGCGCCGTGGTGGACGAGATGATGGCGCAGATCAAGGGGACGGAAGGGATGAAGCGCAAGGGCGCCGTCCTGTCTGCGCTGACCAAACTCAAACAGGTGTGCAATCATCCCGCGCACTTCCTGCGCGACGGTTCGCCGGTGATGCGCCGCGGGCAACACCGTTCGGGAAAGCTCGGACTGGTCGAGGACATCGTCGAGTCGGTCATCGGCGACGACGAGAAGGTTCTGTTGTTCACACAGTTTCGTGAGTTCGGCGAATTGGTGGTGCCGTACCTGGCCGACCGGTTCACCACCGAAGTTCCGTTTCTCCACGGCGGAGTGTCGAAAGCCGGGCGCGACGCAATGGTCGAGGCATTTCAAGGTGAAGGCGGCCCGCCCATCATGGTGCTCTCGCTCAAGGCCGGCGGCACGGGTCTGAATCTCACGGCGGCCAACCATGTGGTTCACCTCGACAGATGGTGGAACCCGGCGGTAGAGAACCAGGCGACGGACCGTGTCTTCCGCATCGGTCAGAGAAAGAACGTTCAGGTACGCAAGATGGTGTGCGTCGGAACCTTGGAAGAGCGAATCGACACGATGATCGCGAGTAAAAGTGAACTCGCCGAACTTGCAGTCGGGACCGGTGAGAACTGGGTGACGGAGATGAGCGTCGAGCAACTGGACGAGTTGTTGCGACTCGGCGACGACGCGGTGGGCGAATGAGTCCGCGCGGTAAAGGCCCCGATTTCAGTGAGTACACCGGGCCTCGACGGCGAGCACCCGCGCCGGTCAAGCCTCGTCCAGCGTTCGGGAGGACGTTCTGGGGCAAGGCTTTTGTTCGGGTCGTCGAAGAGATCGGCGACAAACCTCGTGTCACGCGTGGGCGAACGTATGCGCGTTCGGGTCAGGTCTTGGCGCTCGACATCGAACCAGGAGTGGTGACGGCCGAGGTTCAGGGCAGCCAACTTCAACCGTTCGTTTCCACGCTGTCGATCGACACCCTTGACCAATCGGATATCGACGACATCATCACCAAGATCCGCCGCGTGCCGGGAAGTCTTGCCGCACTGGTGTCCGGCGTTGTCCCGGACATGCTTGCTGCTCAACTGATACCGGACGGCCCGTCGGCTTTTCGCTTCGACTGCACCTGCCCCGATGTCGGTTGGCCGTGCAAACACGCTGCGGCCGTGGCGTTCTTGACCGCGGAGCGAATCGACACCGATCCGCTCAGGTTGCTGAGACTTCGCGGGGTCGACCTGGAGCAGTTGATCGGGGGAGTGGAAGACGAGTCGACTGTTTCGATGGACGTCGAGAATTGGTTCGGAATCGCGGCTGCCCTCCCTGCGCTACCGAAGGTGCCTTTTCGCGCGGCGATCGACGATCTGGATATCAGGCGGTTGCGCGAGGCGGTTGCGGCATTGGGATTGGACATGGCTCAGCAGAACGTCGCCTTGGACGAAATACGGTCCATCTACCGACGGTTGGACGGTTGAAATCGGACAACTCCGGACTGGTGCTAGTTTCCTGTCGTAAATTCCAGTATCGTTAATTGGACCGGTCCGGTCGGGACCTGCCTGCGATTTCAGGTCGTTGTCGTCGGCGAATAGACGACTATTCATTTCTCGGAGGGACAGTCGCTGTGATGCCCGTTCATTTGCGCGACAGCGCAATACCCAAACACGAACAGTTGCGCACCATTCTCCTGCGCAAGTGCACCCAAGAACTCCAGCCTGGCGACTTGATGACCAGCGAGCGAAACCTGATGCAGGACTACGGCGTCAGTCGGATCACCGTTCGCGAGGCAATCGGGCAACTGGTCAATGACGGACACCTCGTTCGCGTGCGTGGCAAGGGAACCTTCGTTGCGCACCGTGCTGTCCAATCCAAGCTGCACCTTGCATCCTTCACCGAGGAAATGCGCGCCCAGGGGCATCACCCCACGACAGTGGTCCTGGTCAGCGAACAGGGGCCGGTCCCCGAAAACACTGCTGCCGCACTGAATATGCGACCGGGTTCCGACGGTTACCACGTCAAGCGCTTGCGCCTTGCCGACGGCGAGCCGGTGAGCGTGGACGACGGCTGGTTCAATCCCGAACTGTTGCCGGGTTTACTCGACATGGACTTGACGGGTTCGATCTATCGGGCAACCGCCGACAAGTACGACAAGCCGATCGATCGGGCAGAGCAGACAGTCAGTGCCGATGGTGCCAGTACGGAGATCGCGACTCTCCTGGGCACTCGTAAGGGCGCTCCGGTTCTGTACTTCGATCGAGTGTCGTTCAGCGAGATCGCACCGGTCGAGCACACTCGCAGTTGGTACCGATCCGACCGCTACCAGTTGCAGATGGAAGTCCAGGGCCAAGCGCGGCCCAAAACGCGCGGCGACCAATAGTCATCGTTCGTAACGCAAAGGGCGAGCACACCTTCCGGTGTGCTCGCCCTTTGCGTTACGCCGACCAGTCGAACAGAGTGTCGCCAGTGGCGACGTCCCCACCGACGGAAGGGGATTCGACGGTGTCCGGTTTGGAATCCATCACGACTACCGGGCAGATCGCCGAGTAACCGGTCGTGTCGATGTGCGCTGGATCGAAGCTGACAATGGGATCACCCGCATCGACGGTGTCACCCTCGGCGGCGATGAGGGTGAATCCGTCGCCTTCGAGCTTGACCGTGTCGATGCCGATATGGACCAGCACGCCGGTGGCTTTCTCGCCGAAGATCACGAACGCGTGGGGGTGAAGTTTCAGGATCTTTCCGCTGATCGGCGCCACGACCGTGAGTGGGCCCTGACCGCGAGCGGGTTCGATCGCGACGCCCGAGCCGACCATCTGCTGAGCGAACACCGGGTCCGGTACGTCAGCGAGTGCGACGACCCGACCGGGGAGCGGGGCGAGGACGACCGTCACAGGATGTCCTCGATGTCCTCGGCAAGGGTGTCGGCCTCGGGCCCGACGATGACCTGGACAACCGTTCCGGCCTTGAGTACGCCGTGTGCGCCGGCAGCCTTGAGAGCGGACTCGTTCACCTTCGCTCCGTCCTTGACCTCGGTACGCAGGCGGGTGATGCAAGCCTCGATCTCGACGATGTTCTCTGCGCCGCCGAGGCCCTTGATGATTGCTTCCGCTTTCGACATTTGCTGCTCCTGATTGTCGGGTTGGTCGTGATCGTTGAACGGTCGTGCAGGTGGGCTGACTAGTTGCTGGTCAAGGCTATCCCGGTTACGTATGTCACATTTGGGTGTTGACAACTCGCCTCCACCAGGTAAAACTACAACTGGTTATGACCGGACAGTACCCGTTGGAAGTCCGGCTCCACAACAGTTTCGACAAAACGGTTTCGGCCTCACTTCCGAGCAAGAACCGTGACCTGCATTTTCACGAAACCTGCACGTGTACGACACCCGAATTTCCAGAACCAGCGGCCGATCGCGACGCGGCCCGGCGAACGAAGAAGGTCCTTGATGACTCTCGAAGACACCCCGAAGAAGGAATCGAAAGTGTTCGCCGGGGTTCAACGCCTCGGCCGAAGCTTGATGCTTCCGATCGCCGTTCTGCCGGCTGCGGGAATCTTGCTCCGCCTCGGCCAGGACGACCTGCTCGGGCGATTCAGTTCGATGCACAGTGCTGCTGCAGTGATCTCTGCGGCAGGACAAGCAGTCTTCACGTGGCTGCCGCTGATCTTCGCCGTCGGTATCGCGATCGGCTGGGCCAAGAAGGCCGACGGATCGACTGCCTTGGCAGCCGTCGTCGGCTACATGGTGATCGACGGCGTGTTCAAGGCGATGTCGCCGATCGTCCTCGAAGGGAAGACGGACCCGAACGGGGATCAATCCCTGATCAACTACGGTGTGCTCGCCGGTATCGTGATGGGCTTGCTGTCGGCGATCTTGTGGCAGCGGTTCTATCGAACGAAGCTTCCCGATTATCTCGGGTTCTTCAACGGGCGCAGGCTCGTTCCCATCCTGACAGCGATCACCGGTCTTGTGGTCGGTGTCCTGATGGCATTCGTGTACCCCTTGTTCAACTCCGGCCTCAACTGGGTCGGTGAAGCAGTTGCTTCCAATACTGTTGTGGGCGGCGGCATTTACGGCGCAGCGAACCGCCTCCTGATCCCCACGGGCCTGCACCACATCTTGAACTCCGCCGTGTGGTTCCTGATCGGCGACTACCAGGACGCGAGCGGTCAAATCGTTCGCGGTGACCTCAACCGGTTCTTCGCCGGCGACCCCTCCGCCGGTACGTTCATGACCGGCTTCTTCCCGATCATGATGTTCGCCCTCCCCGCTGCAGCCTTCGCAATCTGGCGTAACGCCAAGCCTTCTCAGAAGAAGCTCGTCGGCGGCATCATGCTCTCCACCGGCCTGACCGCATTCCTCACCGGTATCACCGAGCCACTCGAATTCTCCTTCATGTTCGTCGCGTGGCCCCTGTACGTCATCCACTCGCTCCTGACCGGAACGTCGATGGCCTTGGTCAATGCGCTCGGGATTCACGACGGATTCACGTTCTCCGCAGGCTTCTTCGACTACGTGTTGAACTTCGGCAAGGCAACCAACGCATGGATGTTGATCCCGATCGGACTCGGCTACGCCGTGATCTACTACTTCCTTTTCAGCTTCGTCATCAAGAAGTGGAATCTGCGCACGCCAGGACGAGAAGAAGAGGTCGAGGTGGCTGCAGGTGAGCCCGACCCAGCGCTGCTCGAGGCCGAACTGGCACTGGCTGCCGAAGGTGACAGCCGCACCGACGCCCCGCTCGTCGCCGAACTGGAAAACAAGCTCGACAAGGAACTGGAAGGACGCTGAACATGGCGATCGCAACCACGACAATCGGATCCCGCGTCGGACTCCACGCACGACCCGCAGCGCTCTTCGCGCGCGCCGCAGCCGATCTACCGGTAGACGTCACCATCGCGCTCGGCGACGGCGAACCCGTCGATGCCTCCAGCATGTTGTCTGTCATGACTCTCGGTGCAGCATTCGGGGATTCGGTGACCTTGCGTGCTGACGGTGACGGCGCCGACGCTGCGGTCGGTTCGCTCGCAGAGCTTCTCGCATCCGAACTGGACGAAGCCTGATGACGGCGAGTGTGGACAACCGCATCGCGGGTATCGGAGTGAGCGCGGGTTCGGTCTGCGCGCCGTGGTTGCGATTCTCCACGCCTGAGCCGACCTCGGCGGCGGACCCGATCACGGGCAGTCCCGAGGCGGAGCTGATCAGGATCCGTGAGGCACTGGACGCCGTCGCGGAGGAACTGCTCTCGCGTGCAAAGACAGTCGAGGGCGTCTCCGCGGAGATCCTGACGACGTCGGCTGCGATGGCGCGCGACGCGGGCATCGTGAAGGCGGCCAAGGCGAACCTGGAATCGGGGCTGCCGACCGCACACGCCGTCGCAGTCGCCTTCGACGCCTTCTGTGAAAAGCTCACGGCGCTCGGCGGGTTCATGGCCGAACGGGCAACCGATCTGCGCGATCTCGGGCAGCGAGCCGTGGCCGTTCTTCGAGGGGAGCCGATGCCCGGAATCCCCACTCCCGGTTACCCGTACATACTGGTGGCGCGCGACCTCGCTCCGGCGGATACAGCGACGCTGGGCACCAGTGACGTGGTCGGATTGTTGACTGCCGAAGGAGGTCCGACCAGCCATACGGCTATCTTGGCGAAGTCGCTCGGAATCCCGGCCGTGGTCAACTGTTCGGGAACCGATCTGCTGGCGGAGGGGAAACTTCTCATCCTCGACGGCACCACCGGGACGGTCACCATCGATCCCTCGGCAGAAACGCGCGAGCGCGCTGTCCTCGAAGCATCGTTCGTGGCAGAGCAGTCGGCTTCGGCACAGGGTCCAGGACGCACGCGTGACGGGTTCGCGGTGAGGTTGTCGGCCAACATCGGAACCCTCGAGGACGCCGCGCGGGCCGGAGCGGCGGATTGCGAGGGCGTCGGACTGTTCCGTACCGAATTCTCGTATCTCGGGCGTCACGACGCACCGTCGGTGGAGGAGCAAGCACAGACGTACGCGTCGGTGCTCGGGCACTTCGCCGGACAGAAGGTGGTGGTCCGCACTCTCGATTCGGGTTCGGACAAGCCGTTGCCGTTTCTCGATCTCGGGGTCGAGGAGAATCCGGCCCTTGGTATCCGCGGGCTCCGTGTCGGCACGGTTTATCCCGACACACTCATCAGCCAGCTCGACGCCCTCGCGGCGGCAGGCAATGCGACGGGCGCCGATCTGTGGGTCATGGCGCCGATGGTAGCTACGGCCGACGAGGCGAAAGACTTTGCAGAACTTGCGCGTTCGCGGGGGATCGGCAAGGTCGGAGCAATGATCGAGGTTCCAGCTGCAGCGTTGCGGGCGAAGGATATCCTCGAGCACCTCGATTTTGTCAGTATCGGTACCAATGATCTGAGCCAGTACACCTGCGCCGTGGATCGTATGGCCGGAGGTCTGGCGCAACTGCTCGATCCGTGGCAGCCGGCGGTCCTCGATCTGATCGCGATGGTCGGTCAGGCTGGCGCCGATGCCGGAAAACCTGTTGGTGTGTGCGGAGAATCCGCGTCTGACCCGCTGTTGGCTCCGGTTCTGGTCGGTTTGGGCGTGACGAGTCTGTCGATGTCGGTCCCGGCATTGGGCGCAGTTCGCGCGCAACTGGCCTCTCTCGATCTGGCGGTGTGTAAGGACATGGCCGCGGCGGCGCGGGGCGCGCGAAACCCGATCGAGGGTAGAGCGGCCGTCGCGCGGATTCGCGAGTCGGCATGAGTACATCAGGCTCGGCTGCTGTCGGCGATCCGATCGTGTTGCGGGGAACGGTGATCGGATCTCCGGCCGGGAAGATTCACGACGGAGTCGTCGTCGTGGACGGCGAAAAGATCAGTTGGGTCGGCTCGGCTGCGGACTATGTGGCGTCCACACCCGTCGTCGTCATTCCGGAACGCACCGACACGGTGATCATGCCCGGCCTGATCGATGTCCACAGCCACGGCGCCGCGGGCGCCGGTTTCCCGAACACCGACGCCGATGGAGCGAGCCGCGCGGCGGCGCATCATTGTGAGCACGGCACGACCGGAATGCTGGCCAGCCTGGTCTCCGCACCGCGCGCAGATCTGGTGCGACAAGCAACGATGCTCGCCGATCTGGTCGAACGCGGAGAACTTCTGGGTATCCACCTCGAGGGGCCGTTCATCAACGGCGTCCGCTGCGGTGCCCAGGATCCGGCAGCGATCATTCCCGGTGATCCGGATCTGCTCGAAGCCGTGTGTGACGCTGCGCGGGGGACCGTGCGGTCCATGACCTTGGCGCCCGAGACCGAGAATTTCGAAGAGTTGCTCGCGATCATGCGTCATCGCAACATCGTGCCGAGTTTCGGTCACACCGATGCCGACGCGGCAACGACGTCGGCGCGCATCGATGCTGCGGTGCACGGGGATTGGGCCGGACAGATCAGCGCGACCCACCTCTTCAACGGGATGCCGCCCCTGCACCATCGATCTCCGGGTCCCGTCGCGGCGTGCCTGGCGGCTGCCGCGAGAGGCGAGATGGTGGTGGAACTGATCGCAGACGGTGTGCATCTTGCGCCCGAGACCGTGTCGATGGTCTTCGACGCTGTCGGACCGGACCAGATCGCCTTGGTCAGCGATTCGATGGCCGCGGCGGGAATGGACGACGGCGACTACCAACTCGGTGCGCTCGACGTCACCGTACAGGCGGGCGTCGCACGGCTCGCGACGACCGACGGCTCGGTCGGCGCGATCGCCGGAGGGACCGCGAGGTTGCTCGACGTGCTGCGCAGCACCGTCTTCGACGGCGGCGTCGCGCTGGAAGACGCTGTCGCAGCGGCAACTCGGAGCCCAGCGCATCTGCTGGGGCTCGGCGACCTGATCGGATCGCTAGCCGTGGGCTGCCGAGCCGACATCGTGGTCACCGATCGTCAATTGCGCCTGGGGCGTGTACTACTCGGCGGAAAAGCCGCCGGAAAGGAAAAATCATGGAAATCGTAATTCAGCCGACACCCGCGGAGGTCGACTCGACCGTCGCGGACATCGTCGAAGGCTACGTCAGAGCCGGGGCGACGACGCTCGGTCTCGCAACGGGGTCGTCGCCGATCGGAACCTATCGTGAACTGGCAGCGAGGCATCGCGACGCCGAACTCGACTTCTCGCTGGCTCGGGCATTCCTGCTCGACGAGTACCTGGGATTGCCGAAACGCCATCCGCAGTCGTACTACTCGGTGATTCGGTCGGAGTTCGTCGATCACGTCAACCTGGATCCCGCGATGGTGTCCAGTCCCAACGGTGAAGCGCCGTGCCCGGAGCAGGAGATCGCCCGGTACGACCAAGGCATCGCGTCGGCCGGGGGAGTGGACGTGCAGTTGCTCGGCATCGGTACCGACGGCCACATCGGCTTCAACGAGCCCGGATCGTCGTTGACCTCGAGAACCCGCGTGAAGACGCTGACCGAGCAGACCCGGATCGACAACGCACGCTTCTTCGACGGTGTGGACGACGTCCCACATCACGTGCTCACCCAGGGCCTCGGAACCATCAGCGATGCAAGGCATCTGGTGATGATCGCGACCGGAGAAGGCAAGGCTGATGCGATCGCCGCTGCCGTCGAAGGTCCGTTGTCTGCTTTCTGCCCGGCTTCGGTGATGCAATTGCATCGCCATGTCACCGTCGTCATCGACGAAGCTGCGGCCAGTTCACTCAAACTTGCCGACTACTACCGGTATGCGCTCGAACACAAGCCGTCGTGGCAGTCCTTCTGACATGACGGTTCTGGAGCTGGCTGTACAGGACGTGCGGGGGGCGAGGATCGCGCGTTCGGTGGGAGCGACTCGAGTCGAGTTGTGTGCGGCACTCGGCCCGACGGGGGGATTGACGCCCAGCATCGGAGTGATCGAGGCTGCGACGGAGGTGGGGATCGCGGTTCACCCGCTGATCCGTCCGCGCGCCGGAGGTTTTGTGTTCTCACCCGACGAAGTGTGGGTGATGGAGCACGACGTACATGCTGCTGTGGCCGGTGGAGCTTCCGGCATCGTGATCGGCGCGCTGACAGAAGACAATTCGATCGACACCGTCGTGCTGCGCCGCATCATCGGATGCGTGGACCGGGCGAGAGTCGAGGTGACAGTACATCGTGCGATGGACGTGGTGACCGACCGTCTGACCGCGCTGGACGAACTGATCGACCTGGGCGTGACCCGCGTGCTGACGTCCGGGGGTGCGGACACTTGCAACGAGGGACTCGACGAGATCGGTCGAATGGTCGAACATGCCGCGGGCCGGATCCAGATCATGGCAGGTGGCGGAATAACCGTCGACGACATCCCGGCAATCGCTGCCGTCGGCGTCGATGCGGTGCATCTCTCGGCGCGCAAGGTTGTCGCAGTTTCCGGCGGACCTGGTGGGGGATCGGACGGATACGACGTCACCGATGCAGTAGTCGCGCAGGAAGCGGCAGTCGCGCTCCGCGCTGTGCGCCTTTATTAACCCCCCGCGGTTAATAAAGGCGCACAGCCCTTGGGCTCTAGACATACATGGACATCCAACTATAGGATGGTAGACATATTCACTGCTGCCTCCTGGGCGGTCCATACGAGCAAGGAACGGGTTAGCACAATGGTTGAAAATGCGACGGTTCACGAGTTGACGCACTTCGTCGGTGGCAAGCGTGTTCCCGGGACATCTGATCGATTTGCGGACGTGTTCGATCCCAACACCGGCAAGGTGCAGGCCCGCGTTCCCCTCGCGAGCAAGGCCGAGACCGAAGCCATCATCGCCAATGCCGAAGAGGCGCAGCAGGTGTGGGCAGCGTTCAACCCGCAGAAGCGTGCCCGCGTGCTGATGAAGTTCCTGCAGCTCGCCCAGGCCGAGATGGATTCTCTGGCCCGCCTCCTCTCGTCCGAGCACGGCAAGACCGTCGCCGACGCCAAGGGCGACATCCAGCGTGGCCTCGAGGTCATCGAGTTCGCCGTCGGCGCTCCGCACCTGCTCAAGGGCGAATTCACCGAGAGTGCCGGCACCGGCATCGACGTGTACTCCATGCGCCAGCCGCTCGGCGTCGTTGCAGGCATCACGCCCTTCAACTTCCCCGCGATGATCCCGCTGTGGAAGGCCGGCCCCGCCCTCGCCGCCGGTAACGCCTTCATCCTCAAGCCCTCCGAGCGCGACCCCTCCGTCCCGCTGCGCCTGGCTGAACTGTTCCTCGAGGCGGGACTGCCCGCGGGTGTGTTCAACGTGGTCAACGGTGACAAGGAAGTTGTCGACGTTCTGCTCACCGACGACCGAATCAAGGCTGTCGGCTTCGTCGGCTCCACGCCGATCGCTCAGTACATCTACGAGACGGCCGCAGCTCACGGCAAGCGCGCACAGTGCTTCGGTGGCGCCAAGAACCATGCGATCGTCATGCCGGACGCGGACCTCGACGAGGTTGCCGACGCCCTGATCGGTGCAGGCTACGGCAGCGCCGGCGAGCGTTGCATGGCCATCTCGGTTGCCGTTCCCGTCGGCGAGGAGACCGCGGACGCTCTTGTTGCGAAGCTGAAGGAGCGCGTCGCGAAGCTCAAGATCGGTCGCAGTGACGACGAAGGCGTCGATTTCGGACCGCTCGTTTGCCAGGATGCCCTCGACCGCGTCAACAACTACGTGCAGATCGGCATCGACGAGGGCGCAACGGCAGTCGTCGACGGCCGCGGCTTCACCCTCGAAGGCCACGAAGGTGGATTCTTCGCCGGCGCAACCCTGTTCGACAACGTCACCTCGGACATGCGCATCTACAAGGAAGAGATCTTCGGACCCGTCCTTCAGGTGGTCCGCGCTGCCGATTACGAAGAGGCACTGCGTCTTCCGACCGAACACGAGTACGGCAACGGCGTCTCCATCTTCACCCGCGACGGCGACACCGCGCGTGACTTCACCGCTCGCGTCAACGTCGGCATGGTCGGCGTGAACGTGCCGATCCCGGTCCCGATCGCGTACCACACCTTCGGTGGCTGGAAGCGCTCCGGATTCGGTGACCTGAACCAGCACGGTCCCGACTCCTTCCGCTTTTACACCAAGACCAAGACCGTGACGCAGCGCTGGCCTTCCGGCAAGAAGGAAGAGACCAACCACTTCGTCATCCCCACGATGAACTGATCGGAACACTTTCCATGTTTACTCTGACCGATGACGAGCGGGCGATTCGTGACACTGCCCGCGACTTTGCGGCCGAGCATCTGGCGCCCAACGCAGTGGAGTGGGATCAGACCAAGCATTTCCCGGTGGACGTCCTCCGTAAGGCGGCGTCCCTGGGAATGGGCGGTATCTACATTCGTGAAGACGTGGGCGGCAGTGAGCTGAGCCGCGTCGACGCTGCCCGGATCTTCGAAGAGCTGGCCAAGGGCGATCCGTCGATCGCCGCGTACATCTCCATCCACAACATGGTCACGTGGATGATCGACCAGTTCGGCAACGACGAACAGCGCCACAAGTGGGTTCCCGGACTCTGCTCGATGGATCAACTGGGCAGCTACTGCCTCACCGAACCCGGCGCTGGCTCCGATGCTGCGGGCCTGAGCACCAAGGCCGTTCGCGACGGTGACGACTACATCCTCAACGGCGTCAAGCAGTTCATCTCCGGCGCAGGCACTTCCGACGTGTACGTCGTGATGGCGCGCACCGGATCTGCCGGCGCCAAGGGGATCTCGGCGTTCATCGTGCCCAAGGATTCGCCCGGACTGTCCTTCGGTGCCAACGAGGTCAAGATGGGCTGGAACGCGCAGCCCACCCGTCAGGTGATCTTCGAAGACGTGCGAGTTCCTGCCGCCAACATGCTCGGTGAAGAGGGCAGCGGATTCCGCATCGCCATGAAAGGTCTCAACGGCGGCCGGCTGAACATCGCCGCCTGTTCGGTTGGTGGGGCCCAGGCAGCGCTGGAGAAGGCAGTCGCATATCTGGTGGACCGCAAAGCTTTCGGTTCGGCACTGATCGAGTCGCAGGCCCTGCAGTTCCAGCTCGCCGACATGCGTACCGAACTCGAAGCGGCCAGGACGTTGCTGTGGCGCGCCGCTGCCGCACTCGAAGACGGAGCGTCCGACGTCGTGGAGTTGTGTGCGATGGCCAAGCGCTTTGCCACCGACACCGGGTTCGACGTAGCCAACAAGGCTCTCCAGCTTCACGGCGGGTACGGCTATCTTGCTGAGTACGGGATCGAGAAGATCGTCCGCGATCTTCGGGTTCATCAGATCCTCGAAGGCAGCAACGAGATCATGAGGGTGGTCATCGCGCGCAGCGTGGTCGCATCAGGTCAGGGAAAGCAAGGAGCAGCATGAGCGACGAGCTCGAGGTATTGATCGAAAAGCGTGACGGACTGGGGCTCATCACTCTCAACCGTCCCAAGGCGATCAATGCCCTCAACCACTCGATGGTCAAGGCGATGGCCAAGGCCCTCGAGGAATGGAAGTCCGACGACGACGTCAAGGCAGTCGTACTCACGGGCGCCGGCGAGCGTGGTCTGTGCGCCGGCGGCGACATCGTCTCGATCTACCATGACGCCAAGGACGGCAAGACCGGTTCGCTCGACTTCTGGCGTGAGGAGTACATCCTCAACTCCGAGATCGCGAACTACCCGAAGCCGTACGTCGCGATCATGGACGGGATCGTCATGGGCGGTGGCGTCGGAGTGTCCGCACACGGCGACATTCGCATCGTGACCGAGCGCTCGATGATCGGAATGCCCGAGACCGGAATCGGTTTCATTCCAGACGTGGGCGGAACTTACCTGCTCTCGCGTGCTCCCGGTGAACTCGGGACGCACATCGCGCTCACCACGGCGCGACTGAGCGCCGGCGATGCCATCGCAGCAGGTTTCGCTGACCACTTCATCCCGTCGGAGAACATCGAGACGTTCATCGCCGCACTCGCGTCGTCTTCGGTTGCCGACGCCGTGGCGCAGTACGCGGAGCCGGCTCCGGTGTCGGAACTGTTGGCCCAGCAGAGCTGGATCGACGCCGCGTACTCCGCCGACGACGTATCCACCATCGTCGAGCGTCTTCGCGCAAGTGGAATCCCCGAAGCGGAGAAGGCAGCGGAGCAGATTCTCGGCAAGTCCCCGATTGCACTGTCGGTGACCCTGCGATCCCTGCGGCATGCCAAGGAAGCAGCAAGCTTGGAAGAAGTCCTCAACGAGGAGTTCCGGGTCTCGACCGCTGCGCTCGCCTCACACGATCTGGTCGAGGGCATTCGCGCCCAGGTCGTGGAGAAGGACCGAAACCCGAAGTGGTTGCCGGCAACTCTCGACGACGTCACGGCAGAATCCGTCGACGCCTACTTCGCCCCGCTGGGCGACAACGAGCTCGGACTCGCCCCTCAACCGCAAGGCAACTGATCACCGCCGAAGGAGCATCACTAATGAGCACCATTGGATTTATCGGACTCGGTCACATGGGTGGCCCGATGGCGGCCAATCTCGTCAAGGCCGGACACAAGGTCGTCGGTTTCGACCTGGCACCTGCGGCGCTGGAGCAGGCAGTCAAAGACGGTGCATCGGTGGCGGATTCGGCGGTCGACGCCGTTCGCGGTGCCGACGTCGTGATCACGATGCTGCCGAGCGGTAAGCACGTTCTGGGTCTGTACGAAGAGCTGCTGCCGGTGGCAACACCGGGCACGCTGTTCATCGACTGTTCCACCATCGACGTCGCCGACGCCCGCGAGGCACACGACAAGGCCGAAGCGGCCGGTCACCGCAGCGTCGACGCACCGGTCTCCGGTGGAGTCGTCGGGGCTACCGCAGGCACGCTGGCATTCATGGTCGGCGGTTCCGAGGCTGACTTCCAAGCCGCGTCACCGTTGCTGGACGTGATGGGCCGCAAGGTCGTTCACTGCGGCGACGCCGGTGTCGGCCAGGCAGCCAAGATCTGCAACAACATGATCCTCGGCATTTCGATGATCGCGATCAGCGAGGCGTTCGTGTTGGGCGAAAAGCTCGGC
This sequence comes from Rhodococcus sp. KB6, assembly GCF_001445685.1. Taxonomy (NCBI): domain Bacteria; kingdom Bacillati; phylum Actinomycetota; class Actinomycetes; order Mycobacteriales; family Nocardiaceae; genus Rhodococcus; species Rhodococcus sp. KB6. The sequence goes on from NZ_LNAK01000034.1 coordinate 17,467, forward strand.
CTGAGCAACCAGGCGCTCTTCGACGTGGCGTCCAACGCCTCGGGGCAGTGCTGGGCACTGACTACCAACTGCCCGGTTCCGGGACCTGTGCCCACCAGCCCGGCCAACAACGACTACCAGCCTGGCTTTGCTGTTGCACTGATGGACAAGGACCTGGGTCTGGCAGCAAATGCGCTGCGCAACAACGGCGTCGATGCGGAGATCGGACTCAAGGCCGCGGAACTCTACAGTCGCTTCCATGCCGCGGGCGGTGGCGGTCAGGACTTCTCTGCCATCATCAACGACATCCGTGACCGTTCGACCGAAGGACAGTAGTGACCGACTTCAACACCATCATCCTCGAGCGTAAGGGTCGCGTCGGCGTCATCACGCTCAACCGCCCGAAGGCTCTCAACGCGCTGAACTCCGAGCTGATGAACGAGGTCGTCGCCGCGGTTGCCGACCTCGAGGCGGACAACGGCATCGGAGCCATCCTGATCACCGGTTCCGAGCGCGCCTTCGCCGCCGGTGCCGACATCAAGGAAATGCAGTCCAAGACGTACATGGACGCATACGTCGAGGATTTCTTCACCCCGTGGGATCGCGTCGCAGCAGCTCGTAAGCCGCTGATCGCCGCCGTCTCCGGATACGCGCTCGGTGGTGGCTGCGAGCTTGCGATGCTCTGCGATTTCATCATCGCTTCGGATACCGCGAAGTTCGGCCAGCCCGAGATCAAGCTCGGTGTCATTCCGGGTATCGGTGGCTCGCAGCGCCTTACGCGCGCCGTGGGCAAGGCCAAGGCCATGGAGCTGTGCCTCACCGGCCGCAACATGGACGCAGAAGAAGCCGAACGTGCAGGCCTGGTTGCCCGGATCGTTCCGGCCGCCGATCTGCTCGACGATGCCCTGAAGACCGCAACCACCATCGCCGAGATGTCGCTGCCGATTGCGATGATGGCCAAGGAAGCAGTCAACCGCTCCTTCGAGACCACCCTCGCCGAGGGCGTCCGCTTCGAGCGTCGGGTGTTCCACTCGACCTTCGCGACGGAGGATCAGAAGGAAGGCATGACCGCGTTCGTGGAGAAGCGGTCGGCAGAATTCAAGCATCGCTGAATTTCAACAGCGCCGAATTTCAACAGCGCTGAAACTGCCCTCACACTCGTCGAGAGTGTGAGGGCAGTTTCTTTGTGTGTACGGGTGGTCGGTTCACCACTTGGTCGGTGCGCCGCCGGTGTCGAAGTCACCCGCAGTCTTGCGAAGTTCAGTGAGGATCGTCACCAATTGCTCGAGCTTGTCCTGCTGGAGTCCGGGGTGAGCGAACACCTTGCTGTTGAGCATTTCGGTGGCTTCGAGGGCCAGTGCGCGACCGGCGTCCGAGATCTCGATGAGCGTTGCACGGCGATCGCTGGGATGCGGGACCCGCCTGACCAACTCCGCTTTCTCCAAACGGTCGACGGCATTGGTGACGCTGGTGGGGTGAACCTGGAGTCGGGCACTTGCCTTGGCCATCGGGAGTGCGCCCGACCTGGTGAAGGTGAGAAGCGTCAGCAGTTCGTAGCGGGCGAAGGTCAGCCCGAGAGGCTTGAGTACCTCTTCGACCCGCGCCATCATGATCTGCTGCGCACGCATCACCGACGTGACCGCAGCCATACCGTCGGCGACATCGCTCCAACCGTGCTTCGTCCACTGACGATGCGCCTCTTCGATGGGGTCGAGGGGGAGCGGCGCGGGGGGAGACATAAGTTCGATCATCCCATGCTGGCAAGCGGTCGGGTGCCTTGTCTGATTGTGTGTCGCAGCCGCTTACGTCTGTAGAGTCCCACGGGTGATTTCAATCCTCGTAGCGGGTGGCGTCTCGTTGTTCGTCGCGCTCTTCCTGACTCCGTTTCTCATTCGTGTGCTTTCGCGGCAGGGGCTCGGGCACGAGATTCGGATCGAGGGTCCGCAGAGTCATCAGGGCAAGCGTGGCACCCCGTCGATGGGCGGGATCGCGATCATCGCCGGTATGTGGGCGGGCTACCTGGCGGCACACATCATCGGATTCGGCTCGCGGCTACCGCGGCTGTCTGCATCCGGTTGGCTGGTTCTCGCGCTCGCCACGTCACTGGGAATCGTCGGCTTTCTCGACGACTTCATCAAGATCCGTAAGAAGCGCAATCTCGGGCTCAACAAGACAGCGAAGACCGTCGGTCAGCTGGCGAGTGCCATCATCTTCGGCATTTTGTTCCTGCAGTTCTCCAACAACAACGGAGTCACTCCCGGAAGCCAGTACCTGTCCCATGTTCGTGACATCTCGGTGTTCTCCATGGGTGCCATCGGCTTTGTGGTCTTCTTCTGCATTCTGGTGTTCGCCTGGTCCAACGCCGTCAATTTCACCGACGGCCTCGACGGTCTCGCGGCCGGTTCGATGGGCATGATCCTGGGGACCTACGTCGTCATCGCCGGTTGGCAGTACCGGAACTCGTGTGTCCTCGAGCCTGCCGCCGGTTGCTACGACGTTCGTGACCCTCTCGATCTAGCGATCGTCGCTGCCGCCGCAGGCGGGGCGTGCCTCGGCTTCCTCTGGTGGAATGCCGCCCCGGCTCAGATCTTCATGGGCGACACCGGCTCCTTGGCACTCGGCGGCCTGGTTGTCGGCCTGTCCGTCACGACGCACACCGAGCTGCTGATGGTCATCATCGGCGCCCTGTTCGTCGCTGAGATCCTGTCGGTGATCATCCAGGTTCTGGTCTTCCGATCGTCCGGTCGACGCGTATTCAAGATGGCCCCGATCCATCATCACTTCGAGTTACTCGGTTGGCCGGAAACCGTCGTGATCGCAAGATTCTGGATCTTCGTCGCGATCTCGTGCGTCCTGGGACTTGCCACCTTCTACAGCGAGTGGTTCTCCGCTGCCGGTTAGACCGATTCACTCTTTCGGGTCGTAGCCAGAAGAGCGATCAGACCGAGCGACACACACGCCGTCATCGTGACGGCCAGGGCTGTGCTCGTGTTTCCCAGTAGGCCGACGGCCGGCGCGATGGCCGCACCGACGCCGAACTGGAATGCACCGAGCATTGCGGCGGCAGTACCGGCCGCTTCGCCGTGACGAGCGAGCGCCAGTGCCGGGGCGTTGGGCAGAACGAACCCGATGGCGCCGGCCATGACCCACAGTGCGATCACGAATCCAGCGAGCCCGCCCAGTTCCAGGACCGCGACAGCAATGACGACGGCCCCGGAGACAACGGCAGCCACGAGGGCCCACTTGGTGATCTGCTGAGGAGTCCACCGGTCGAGCAGTCGGACGTTGACCTGGGAAGCGCCGATCAACGCGATAGCGCCTGCGCTGAAGAGCAGCGCGAACTCCTGCTGGTTGAGGCCGTACTGATCCTGATAGACAAACGACGCGCCCGAGACATACGCGAACAACGACGCCATGCCGACGCTGGAGACGAGCGTGAGGACCATGAACGTGCGGTCGCCGAGCAGCGAACCGTAGGTACGGAGAACCGACGTCAATCCGCTCGGGCGACGCTTTTCCTTCGGCAATGTTTCGGACAGTCCGAACGCACCGATCATCGCCGTGCCGACGCCGATCAGTGCCAGGACGACGAAGATCCCGCGCCAGTCGAGGGCGACGAGGAGGGCGCCACCGATGCTGGGCGCCAGGATCGGCGCAACGCCGAGCACGAGCATCAGCCGGCTCATCACGACGGCAACGGTGTTACCGCTGTAGAGGTCGCGCACGATCGCCATGGTGACCACTGCCGCGGCCGCCGCGCCCATGCCCTGGAAAACCCGCAGGATGCCGAGGACAGCGATGCTCGGTGCGAAGACCGCCAGCAGCGAAGCCAGGATGTGCACACCGATCCCGGCGAGCAGCGGCTTCTTGCGGCCGAGAGTGTCCGAGAGCGGCCCGACCAACAGCTGTCCGAGTGCGAGGCCGATGAGAGTTCCGGTGATCGTCAGCTGAACCGTTGACGACGAGACTCCGAGATCGGCGCCGATATCCGGCAGCGCGGGCAGGTACATGTCGATGGTGAAGGGCCCGAGCGCGGTCATGGAACCGAGGGCAAGAATCTTCCCGACGCTCGGCTTGCGGTCGACACTGCTCGTATCCAGCGGGGCCGTCTCCAAGAGCGGAGCTGCCTTCACAGGCGGGGCGATGGCGGTGTTCTCGGCACTCATGAAACCTTCTGGGTTGTCTGGGTCTGGCGAATTGCTCGGTCGTTCGGTCGAAAGTCGGGCCGCAATCGAATGACCTGCGCCCACCGAGGGAGTCAGCATCGAGACTGACCGATTTGTTCCCGAAAGGCCCGCACTTTTCCCAGAGACTGGAACGCTTGGTGAGAATGCACTCGAATCATGCTGAGCGGAACTGTGGTTCGAGATCGTCACTCAGGGCAGAGTTACTCACTGACGCGGGTGTGGCTGAGTGGCTAGGTGTTGCGGGTACGGACGTTGCTGACGCGGGACTGAAGTAGACGGGCTGGTCCTCGGCGCGAGAATGGGAATTGCGAAATAGCCGTTCTCGACCAAGAAGGACCAACCCTGTGACA
>NZ_LNAK01000035.1:0-241 GCF_001445685.1 Rhodococcus sp. KB6
GGCCGGAAATCGTTGGCCCGTCACCGAAGTCGTACTGTAACCACAGCCCAGGTTCGGTTACCCACGGCCGATACACTCGCCGCCGACCAGCCCGAAACTGGGCCTTCGCCTCCGCGACCGTCCGGCGCGTGGTCCGCTCACCGCCGGTGAACCCCAGCGCGACGATCCGTTCGTGGATGACATCCGCGCGGACCTTGCCCTGCGAGCGGACCACCAACTCCTCGATCTTCGGCAGAAAGTC
>NZ_LNAK01000036.1:0-26851 GCF_001445685.1 Rhodococcus sp. KB6
CTAACCCAAATCAGAAAGCGGGTGGGGAAAAACAACTGGCCGCCACCGGGGAGAACCCGTGGCCACCAGCGGGGAGAACTACTGGCCGCCTACGGGGAGAACTTCGTGGCCATTGACAACGGAGATAGTCGAACTCGGCGGAGGTATGAAAGCGTGGAAGGCGGAGGGCCGAGAACTGCTGCCGCCCGGCGCGTAGGAGCCTAGCTGCTCACGTCGAACGAGCGGCCTTCGGTGTGGACGAGCGCTTTCCTCGTCAAGCACACAAAATCCTGCCCACTCGGCCCGGAGATACGACGGCGTGGTGATGGCCGAATTCGTGTTCCGCCCTTCCACGATCGCACCTGCATCACATTTGTAGTCGCCGCCGTCGTGAACATCAACGATGGGAAATGTTGCAGCCAAAGGGCTGTGGCGGAATCTGTGGTAGCCCCGACCCCCAACTACTATGCAACATAGTAGTTGGTTTATGCTCGCCATGTGTCTTTGCGAACGACTCGACAGGAAGCAGGCAACTCATGATCGTCCTCGCACCCACGCCGGTGGTCGCGCGGCCTTACCCTCCGAAGGGAGCCAAGGGGTCGTTCATCGTCAAAATGATCACCACGACCGACCCCAAGACGCTCGGAGTGATGTACCTGTTCACCTCGTTTGCCTTCTTCCTTATCGGCGGGTTGATGGCACTGATGATGCGCAGCGAGCTCGCAATACCGGGGATGCAGTTCCTGTCGAACGAGCAGTACAACCAACTGTTCACCATGCACGGCACGATCATGTTGCTGCTCTATGCGACGCCGGTCGTGTTCGGCTTCGCCAATTTCGTTCTCCCACTGCAGATCGGCGCGCCCGACGTCGCATTTCCGCGGTTGAACGCCTTCAGCTACTGGTTGTACTTGTTCGGAGCGATTATCACGACGGCTGGCTTCGTCACCCCGGGAGGTGCAGCCGACTTCGGATGGACTGCGTACACACCTCTGAGTTCGGCTGTCAGTTCGCCGGGTGTGGGCGCGGACATGTGGATCGTGGGGTTGGCGCTGTCGGGATTGGGGACCATTCTCGGCGGTGTCAACATGATCACGACGGTCATTTGCCTTCGCGCGCCGGGAATGACGATGTTCCGCATGCCGATCTTCACTTGGAACATCTTCATCACGTCCATCCTGATCCTCGTAGCGTTTCCCTTGCTCACTGCAGCGTTGGCCGGCCTCCTGGTCGACCGTCAATTGGGTGGGCATTTGTTCGATCCAGCAAACGGAGGAGTCTTGCTGTGGCAGAACCTTTTCTGGTTCTTCGGACACCCCGAGGTGTACATCATCGCGCTGCCCTTCTTCGGCATCGTGTCGGAAATATTTCCGGTCTTCAGCCGCAAACCGATATTCGGCTACACAGGACTGGTCTACGCAACGCTTGCTATCGCCGCCTTGTCGATCGCTGTCTGGGCTCACCACATGTACGCGACCGGGGCGGTCCTTCTCCCCTTCTTCTCCTTCATGACGTTCCTCATCGCGGTCCCCACGGGGGTGAAAATATTCAATTGGATCGGGACAATGTGGAAGGGACAATTGACTTTCGAGTCGCCGATGCTGTTCTCGATCGGTTTCCTGATCACCTTCCTCTTCGGTGGTCTTTCGGGGGTGCTGCTGGCCAGTCCACCGCTCGATTTTCAGGTCACCGACAGTTACTTCGTCGTGGCACATTTTCACTACGTGGTCTTCGGCACGGTTGTGTTCGCCACCTACGCGGGTATCTACTTCTGGTTCCCCAAGATGACTGGCCGCATGATGGACGAGCGGCTGGGTAAATGGCATTTCTGGACGACGTTCGTCGGATTCCACATGACCTTCCTCGTGCAGCACTGGCTCGGCGCAGAGGGGATGCCGCGCCGCTACGCGGATTACCTACCCTCGGACGGTTTTACGGTGCTGAACTCCATCTCGACCATAGGATCCTTCGTCTTGGGTGCATCCACCTTGCCGTTCATCTGGAACGTCTTCAGAAGCTACAGATTTGGTGAGGTCGTCACCGTCGACGATCCGTGGGGTTATGGCAATTCCCTCGAGTGGGCGACCAGCTGTCCGCCGCCACGTCACAACTTCACCGAGCTTCCCCCCATCCGCTCTGAGCGTCCGGCGTTCGAGATGCACTACCCACATATGGTGGATCGGATGCGCGCCGAAGCTCACACCGGAAGGTTCCAGCCCACAACGAGCACACTGTCGGGGACCGGATCCGAGTGAGCCGTCTCGTCCGCAAACTGCACGTACGCAATATATGTCGCACGTGTCTCGGGAAGAAGTGAGGGTACGAAGTCGCTATGAGGCAGGACTCAATTTCGGTGATGACTGTGCCGGCGACAGATGAGACGACAGCCGCACTGACCGATTGGTTGTTACGCGAACTCTTACCGCTCATGTTTGCCGGCGCGGGCCTCCGTCGCCCTGCCTCGACACTGCGCAAGCTCCCCTCTGTCACCGCACGTCGTATTCGATCGCCGTGGAGACTTCGCTTTCACACACGGGCACTACGGACAGCGATCGGCGCTGCGGAAGCACGACTGGCCGACAACTATGCCGGGGCGATCGAAGATCCGACGCACGGCAGCGCAGGGGTCGCCGTCCCACCCGCACGGGTGATGCCAGAGCAGGTGATGGACGCGGTAGCGCGGCTGAGCGGTGATCTGGACGAAAGTGGCTGTGAAATAGCATCATTGGCCAATCGTGCGCTGTTCGCGGCCGGTGCGGTCATCGGTACCGGCCGGGGTGATCTGTCGACACCGGATGCATACTATGCGGTCCGTGATTCCTACTGCGGGGTGCTTGCACTGCTGTGGAGTACGGACCTCGAGGTGCACGTCCAACTGCGGAACCGATGACGAACTACCGTTCGGAAGATCGGAACGGCCACCGGCGAGAGGAATCATTCGTTCGGACAACGGCGATTGAGGACTGTCGTTGCATCGGGGAAGTCGTACCGGCGGCGACTGTTCACACGGACGGCGTAGTCGAACCGTCGACGTGAGGTAGCGGTACCAGAACCGGAGCGGGGAGAGGTGATCGTGGTCATCGATCATCGAGGGGCGGATGTGGAGACTTGCGGTGGACCTCGACCTCAGGCTCGGCTGAATCTGAGTCTGCAACATACAAGTGGCCCGGTGGACCCGCCCCGGCGGTGGCATGTTTCGTGAGGGCCACCCGCATACTGAGCAGAACCAAGACAATTCCGGTCACCATCCATCCGTCAGGTCGTTCGCGCAGGGCCGCTATGCCGATGAGCAGGCCGAAGACGGGGACAAGAAACATCCAGGGTGTGAGCGAGGACAGAGGGCATCGCCGGGTCTCTACGAACCAGGCCAAGGTGGTCGCTGCAGTCGCGATCAACCCGAGAAAAAGCAGAACTGCCACGAACCGTGGAGTCCAGTCGATACGCGGAACGCCCTCGATGACGAATGCCACGCTCGCCAGGACCGTCCCCCCGAACAATAAATGTGCTGCGCTCGCGACCACTACGTCGCCGTCCAATTGGCGCACCATCAGTGTCCCCGTAGTGACCGCGGCGGCGGACAACAGCGACAACACCGCACCCTGGCCGCCGCCGCCCGGGACCGCCACCACCAACAACCCTCCGAACCCGACCACCAATGCCAAGCCGGTCCGGGCCGTCACACGCTCGCCGAACAGCCACCAAGCAGGTAGCAGAATCAGCAGCGGCTGCGCATTCGCGAGTACAGCAGCAGTACCGGTTGCGAGCCCGGCGATTCCGGCGAACATCGCCCAGAACGCCAGGCTGACGTTGACAAGCCCGAGGAGCCCGATCCTGCCCCAGCTAGCTGCGGACCGTGGCAGTGATCGGCGCTGGGTGATGGCAACAACAGCCAGGGCTGCTCCACCGAGCAGGGCTCTCAGTGCGGCGAACCACAATAACGGCGCGTCACGGAGCCCCCACCGGACGCCGAGAAAACAGGCTCCGAGAGAAGCAGTGATCCAGAACATGCGTAGTCGTGCCGGGCGATGTGTGAATGTCGCAGTGAACCCGCTCTCACCGGATGAGCCGGTCATCGGGGGGCGTTTCCTGACCCCGACTTGGATCCGCGGCGCGGTAGCGAGACACCAGCAGAGACCGGCTCGGCCCAGAACAGCGCCGTCGTGGGCGAACCGGCCCGCACAAGTGGATGGGTGACCGGGTTTGACGGCGCACCGGTAGCGATCGTAATGGTGAACTCCATTGGTAGCCCTCCTGTTCGCGTGGGGCGGCGCAGTCCACGAATGTGCAAGGTCTGTGAGGGGTGTAACCGTGCAACGATCAGCTCATCCCATTGTGCGCCCGACGACGGGATGAAATGACGTTCGTCATCGGGTGTGTCCAGCGCGTGCGGCGGTCGAGAGACCGACGAGAGGTGCACTGAATATGGTGGAGATCTACGAGTGATGCGACCTGAACGTCAGGTGATACCCCGCCTCGGGTGGGATGCACGTCGATGTGAAGGATTGCCGTTTCCGGTCGCCTCGTACAGTGAACTACTATCTCTTTTAGTAGTTCACTGTACGAGGGGGCATCGGCGATGACGAATTGGTCGCTCTGGCGTTGGATCACGGCGTCGGCAGGGGCGGTGGTTGCAGCGCTCATCGTGGGCGTCCCCGCCGGGATAGTACCGACCTCGTTCTACCAGCGGATGACTCCGGTGCTGTGGTGGAACTATCCGGTGTGGATCGCGACCGCGATATTGAGTGGATTGATACTCGCGACGTACGTGCGCACGCAATCCAGTTCTGCAGCCCCCTCGCGTGTGAGCATTGGCAGTAATGCGCTGGCTCTGTTGGCCGTCGGCTGTCCGGTGTGCAACAAATTGGTGATCATGACTGTCGGTGTGACGGGTGCGTTGAATCTGTGGGCACCGATACAACCGGCCGTGGGACTGATTTCACTGGCTTTGATGGCGGGCGCGTTTCGGCAGCGGCTGAAAGGTGAGCGGGCGTGCAGAGTGCGCCCTCCTGTATCGAAGGACTTGATCGGCACTGCGGTCCCCGAACGGTCCTAGGACGACATTGACAGTTGCGATGTCCCGAGTGAGCCCCCGAGAAGTCTGTCGCACTCCCGAATCCTGCGAGGGACTCGGGAGTGTCAACTCCACTCTTTGTGGTGGGCGTTCAGTTGAGTCCGTTTCTGCGAGAGAAGGACTCGTGGCGTCCTTGACTCTCTCGGCGATGTCACGGTAGCCGAGAGACCGCTCCGGTATGTGGGTCGAACAGCAGGGACCCACCCTCGAAGTCGGAGCGTGGGCCGTTCACGGTGTTGTACTCATCGCTGATGGGGAGGCCGAGCATGCTGTTCTCCGCGCCTGCGGCTTTCCATGCCTCGTAGATTCGGCCGAGGACTACCCAGGCGTTGCCGGCGATTTCGTAGATAGCGCCATTTTGATAATTGGTTCGGATGAGGCCGCCTGGGGTGGGGGAATCGGTTTCGACCGGACCTCCCAGGGGTCCGTCCTGGGCGCCTGAGGCGGCCCACTTCGTCGCGGTTGCGGACTCTTGTGGGTTCGAATGTGTTGTGCTGACAGGGGGGTTCAGGCTGGAGTTGTCGGAGGGGGTGGCGGTCTGTGGCGTCGGGTCGGAACCGTCGCCGTATGAGGCCGCAATAGTTCGAATGGTATCCATTTGTGCGTACCCCTGTTCGCCGGGATCGGCGGTGTTGCCGAGGTCGCGGTGCGCAGAAATGATCGGGATGTCGACGGCGGCCCCTTCGGGGAAGGACGTGAATTCGGTTCCTTCCGAGTACATGGTCGTGCGTCCTAGTGGATCCAGGCCGGCCAGTTTCAGTCGCCACCCCAGAAAGGTTCCCACGGTGTTGATTTCGGAGGAGGTCGGCGGGGTTGACGTGTAGTCGCCCATCATTGCCACGCCTACTGTGTTTTCGTTGAATCCGCCGGTGTGTGCTCCCTGGACGGGCTTGTCCAGGCCGCCGGCTCGGCCTTCGAAGATTTGACCGTATTTGTCGACGAGCGCGTTGTAGCCGATGTCGCACCATCCGAGCGTTTGTGCGTGGTAGGCATAAATACCACGCACGATGTCGGCGGATTCTTCCTTGGAATATTCGTTGCTTCCGGCTGTGTGGTGAACGACAGCTCCCCCGAGGAACTCGTCGTAGACGGGTGCCTCGCATCGAAGGGACTCGTCGGCTCCCCATTGTGCACGGGTGATCACGGAGAATCCCGGACTTGCATTGGTGTCGGCTGATTTCAGGGGAGATGCGGGACCGCTGCCGGGCTCGATGAGTACGGCGGAGAGATCACCTTCTTTCGCTGGGGAGCGGACCAATGGTTGTGTCAGGGCCGCAGGGGTGTAGGCGGTAACGAGGGGAGGGACGACGGGAAGCGGTGGTCGTGGTTGCTCACTCGGCACGGCCGGATTTTGGATGGAGGGGACGAGGAGTTGAACGGTATTCGTGGTTCCGACGAATACCGGGTCCGTGCCTTGCAAGTGCCGGCCCGGCGATGTGTCGGCTGGCGCGGTCGAAAGCCATGGGCCCCAGCCTCCGTCCGATTGGCGCGCTCGTACGGCCGCTGCCGGCGCTGTGGGGCCATTCGATGTCAACGCGACCATCCGAAATGGCTCTTCCCTGGTGATCTCCTTGACCGACATCTCCGAAGGGATCTCCTGCCTCGGTGACGGTTCGGAATCGACCTTCGGTTTCGAACGTGGATCATCGGTGGGCAGATCAGTGCCGGTGGCTGCGGCAAGGACATTTAATCCCAGCCTGAGCAGGGCTGAGAGGTCGATGCCCGTGAACTCTTTGAGGGGTATCGAGAGATCCGGAATGCTCGTAAGGGCGACGTCGGCTATCTGTGCCGCAGATTCGGAGGCCGACGAAGACTGTGCGGAGCGGACTTCGGGTGAGGTGTCCGTCGTGACATGGGAGATGAAGGGGCTGGCGACGGCGAGGGCTGCGACGGAGCCGAGGACCAGCGAGAATTTTGATCGTCGTCGTTGGGGCATATGGCAGAACTTCCTGTGATGCGGGAGTTTTCGGCGATTCGCACACCGACGTCGACTGTTGAGGTCCGGTGTCGGCCGGGCGGGTCGGATGAGGCCCGACATCGTCATTCTGCCATAAAGTCTCGACTGTTACTTGAGGGTTGCGGCGTGGATGTGGTCGGCAGGTGGTGGCGCGGTTGTGGAAGAGCCGCCGATGCCGATCTGTGAATGGATGCGCGACAACCATAGAGGCGCCCACCAATTGGCTTCTCCCATCAGTTTCACCAACGCCGGGACCAGGAGCATCCGTACGAGGGTGGCATCGAGAACCAATGCCAGAATCATTCCGACACCCAAGAACCTCATGATCGACAGGCCGGACAATGTGAAGGCTCCGGTCACGACGATCAGCAGGAGCGCCGCCGCGGTGATCACCCTGCCTGTGCGCTCCGCACCGATACGGACTGACTCTTCCGTCGTTGCTCCTGCGCTGTGGGCTTCTGACATTCGTGCCATGAGGAACACTTCGTAGTCGGTGGACAGACCGAACACGACTGCGAGAATGAGGACCACGAACGTCGCTTCGAGGGGTGCCGGTGTGACGCCAATCCACTGGGCTCCGTTGCCCAACTGGAAGATCCATGTCAACGCTCCGAAAGTTGCGGCCAGACTCAGGCATGCCATCGCCACAGCCTTGAGGGGCAGGACGATCGAGCCGAATGCAAGAAGTAAGAGCGCCAGCGTCGAGGCGATCATGATGGACACCATCACCGGAAGCCAGCGCTCGATCGCGGAGTTTCCGTCGTCGAAGGTTGCTTGGCTTCCCCCGACCAGATATTCCGTATCTGCAGGTGCAGGTAGTGCCCGTAGATTCGCAATCACGGCGCTGGCTTGGTCGGAGGGGATCTCCGCGAAAAGCGCTTGGGCAATGACGGTGTCGTCCCTCGAGGCGACGACGAATGCTTGGGCGATTCCGTCGATTCGGGCAGCAGCCGATACGACTGCGTTGACCGCTCCGGCATCGGGGGTGGCTCCGCTCAGGCTTCGGAAGAGAAGGGTCGCTCCGTCTCCGGTGGAGGGAAATTCGGAGACCAAGGTCTGTGCAGCCGAGCGTGCCGGGTCGTCTGCGGGGAGGGCGGTGAAGGTCGCCTCTCCGAGTGAGGCGCTGGCCAAGGGCGTGGCCATGAGCATCAAGCCCGTCCCTATGGTGACTGCGACGATGACAGGACGTTTCATGACCCATGCCACGACCGTGCCCCAGAAACGGCGAGCTCGGGCTTCTCCTGAGTGCACGGCGTGTTTACGCCAGGTGAGCGCGTTGATTCGGCTTCCGAGGACGGCGAGGACGGCGGGGACCGCCGCGACGGACAAGATCGCGGCACTGGCGACCGCGGCGATTGCCCCGAAGCCCAACGATCGAATCACGGCTTGAGGAAAAACCAGCATGCCCGCGAATGCGCAGACGAGAAGCAAGCCGGAGAACATGACCGTTCTCCCGGCCGTCGTGGTCGTCCGGAGTGCCGCTTCGCGAGCGTCGCCTCCGGATGCGGTGAGTTCTTCACGGAAACGGCTGACGATGAAAAGCCCGTAGTCGATCGCGAGTCCGAGCCCGATGAGGGAGGCAACGTTGAGGGCGAACGAATTCACTTCGGTGAGTAGAGTCAGAAGTCGTAGAGCTGCAAGGGAGATGATGATCGCGAAGATCCCGACCAAGACGGGAACCGCTGCAGCGACCAACCCACCGAAGATGAAGATCAACAGAATAAGTGTGATGGGCAGTGCAATCGATTCCGCCCGGACGAGGTCGGACTGCAGCCGGTGGTTGAAGGCCGTCCCGACTATCGACCCCCCAGCGAATTCCGCTTGCGCTCCCTGGAGTTCGAGTAGGGGCAGCATCTCTGCGGTGTTCGCTTCTTGACCTCGAGGTCCTGGGGCGAGGGTGATTGCGATGGCGGCTTTGGTTCCGTCTGTCGAACGCAGAAGGATTTGTTCGGGTGGGGTCGATGACCAATACGACTTCACCGAATGAGTGGGTACCGATGCGGTGAACTTGTCGAGCATCTCCGTTGCCCCGCTGGTGAGGTCGGTGAGTTCAACACCTGCCGCGGGGGTGTAGATCGCGACGATGTCGGGGGTTTGTGGCCCGAAATTGGCCTCGACGGTACGCGCGACCTCGGCGGAATCGCTACCCGGGTCGGTGAATCCGCTCTGCCCCATCTCGCGGAAGACTCCGATGCCCCATATCCCGCTGGCGGCGACTGTCACCATGATGACACCGAGAATCCACCAGGGGCGGGAGACGACGAACAATGCCCAACGTGTCATTTTTCTCCGTGATATCGAGCGGGACGGTGGATTGGATCGAGACTGTTCCCTGCGGCAGGACCCCGACGACGCCGATGCGCAACCGGTTTTGTCCGTACTGTCTTCTTGACGGTATGGCGTTGCTGTGCAGGAACTTACGACCGAGTTCAGTGATGAACGGTCGACGGTGACGCACGGTCTGTCGGATGCCGAGCGTTGTACGGTGCGCCCGGAGAATCAAACCACATGTACTACTATGGTGCATAGTAGTACATGTCGCGTGCGATGCGGATTCCGATACATCACGAAAGGCATCAATCACGATGGTCGATCTCGTCGAAAACGTCCCCCGTCGAACTCCGGTAGAGCAACCACCTCGTCGAGGGTGGATGCAGGTGAGCGGGCGGGCCGCGGGCGCAGTGACGGCGGGTGGAGCGCTGTATCTGAGTTTCCCTCCGTACTCAGCGTGGTATCTGGCTCCCGTCGGGTTGGCTCTTCTGGTGCTGGTCCTTCGCGGCCGATCGGTGAGAGCTGGCTTCGGGTACGGGTATCTCGCCGGATTGGCGTTCTTCGTCCCATTGCTGCCCTGGGTAGGTGTCTACGTCGGAGCGCTCCCGTGGCTGGTTCTTGCGGCGATCGAAGCATTGTCGATCGGGCTCTTCGGGGCGACGGCGGCGGCGCTGAGTCGACTGCCGTGTTCGGTGGTGTGGATCGCCTCGGTGTGGGTGCTCCTCGAAGGGGTTCGCTCGCGACTTCCCTTTGGCGGCTTTCCTTGGGGGCGTCTGGCATTCGGTCAGGCGGACGGTGTGCTGTTGCCCCTGGCCGGCGTAGCTGGAGCCCCCGGCCTGAGTTTCGCCGTCGCGCTCCTGGGCTGTGGACTTGCGGGGCTGATAACAGCGTTGAGCGGTCGGCACTGGATGCGAATGTTCGCATGCATGGCGATTGTGACCGTTCCGCTGATGTCGGCGATGCTGCTTTCCGCACGTCCTACGCCCGCACCTGCGGCGATGAGCACAGTTGCCCTCGTTCAAGGAAACGTCCCACGGCTTGGTCTGGATTTCAACTCCCAACGCCGCGCGGTGTTGGACAACCACGTCGCCAAAACAAAGGAATTGGCCAGGGATGTCGACGCGGGACGGCTCCCTCGGCCGCAGTTGGTGATCTGGCCGGAGAATGCCTCGGATATCGACCCGTTACGTAACGGTGATGCGGCAACGCGCATCACCGATGCTGCGCGAGCGGTTGGTGTGCCCATTTTGGTCGGTGCGGTGCTGACGCGCGAGGACGGAACGACCTTGAACAGCGCGATCGTATGGGACCCTGCTTCCGGGCCCGGGGAGCAGCACGTCAAACGAAAGCTCGTCCCGTTCGGTGAATATCTGCCGCTACCCGGTGTGATGAATGCGCTGTCCTCGTATGCCGCTCGAGCGGGAAAGTTTGTGCCGGGTGACGGAAACGGTGTCGTTACTCTCAACGGCACTCCCACTGCTGTGGCCACATGCTATGAGGTCGCATTCGACGACCTGGTGCGGGACTCGGTGCGAAGCGGTGCCCAAGTCATCACCGTCCCAACAAATAACGCGACATTTGGGCGTACCGATATGACGTACCAACAACTCGCGATGTCACGGGTTCGGGCGGTCGAACACGGGCGCCCCGTGCTTGTGGCCGCGACGAGCGGTGTCAGTGCGATCATCGAGTCCCACGGCGCCGTACTTCAGCAAAGCGGCATCTTCACCGACGACGTACTGGTAGGCGATGTTCAACTGCGCTCGGACATGACTCTGGCGACACGGATCGGTCCTGTGCCCGAAATCGTGATCTCACTGCTCGCGCTCGGAGCGCTGCTGGTGAGCGTCACTTTCCGGGTTACCCGCGCCGCTCCACCTACTAAGATGAATAGTAATTGAGAGCGGTTTCGTATATCGTTTCGTTACATTCGGATGGAGGCGCTGCTCAACGCGGGTGGTCCACATCGCAAAACATGCGTGGTACGACAACCCGGAGGAGTGCAGTTTTGTCCCGTCACCGTAAGGAAGCCGGCGCCACATCCCGGCACGTCAGTGAGCTCGTTGCAATATCCGTCGGGTCGGGAAACTGCCAGGTCGCCGTTCGTGGGAGACATCGCACGATTACGCGCCATGGAGACAATGCGGTCGTGGCAGCCACGATGGCAGTCGCGGCAGGAGCGCTGATCGCCGCGGGAACCCAGATCTCCGGCCCCGCCCTGGCAAATGCACACACGGTTCACGACGAGTCCGACCAGTCTCGTGCAACACCCGATCCGGCGCCCGACACTGTTGCGGATGCAGCTCCGCCGCAAGCACTCATTTCTCCGACCACGGCCGGTGCCGGCGAGATGGTCGAGCAGCTTGCCAAGGGTGCATGGCTGGCGGAACAACGGGACGCGCTCGAATCCGCGGTCTCGATCCCCATCTCGACGGGATCTGTATCCACCGGATCGGCGGCGCGCACGATCAAGCCTGTATCAGGCACTCTCACTTCAGATTTCGGACCTCGATGGGGAACCACACACACAGGTCTCGATATCGCGAACGAGATCGGGACTCCGATCTACGCTGTCGCAGACGGGACCGTCATCGATTCCGGGCCCGCTTCCGGATTCGGGTTATGGGTTCGGCTCCAACATGACGACGGTTCGATCAGCACCTACGGCCATATCAACGAAACCCTCGTCAGCGTCGGGCAGCAGGTACGCGTGGGCGAACAGATCGCGACAGTGGGAAACCGCGGTCAATCCACCGGGCCGCACCTGCACTTCGAGATTGCAGACCCCTCGGGGCAAAAGGTAGATCCCAAGCAGTGGCTTGCGTCTCGGGGTGTGGAAGTTACGGACTACACCAGTTCCTGAACTACGGCCAGGTGCACCCACCAGGCTCCAACGTGACGCCGAGACTTCATGTTTCAAACATCGCTTTCGGATTTGAGTCGACGAGAAGGTCGGTATCCGCCAGGTATCGACAGGGATGAAAGATGATCAGATGCGCACTCAATGGCGGTGGACGGTATTTGCTCTTGCGGTCGTCGCCCTGCTCATAGCAGCGATGTGGCCACGGGGACGCGAATCGACTGAAGTTGCGCAACCGCCCGCTGCCACTGCCTCTCATGCCGGGGGATCTGCCACGGCCGACGGCGCTTCGCTCGCTGCACTTGCCGTCGCGGCGGCACTGCGTCCATGCCCCCTACCTGATCCGCAACGGACCACCTCGGGACAACTGTCCGGCGTGAATGTTTCATGCCTCGGGTCCCGGGAAAAATTCGATGTAGGAGACGCCCTCGCCGGCGAACCGACATTGATCAATCTCTGGGCGTCGTGGTGTGCACCCTGCCGAGAGGAAATCCCCATTCTGGGGGCTTATGCTGAGGAACCCGATTCAGTGAGGGTCGTCGGTGTCAACGTACAGGACAGTCAATCGTCAGCCTTGGCGCTGCTCGCCGACCTCGGAGTGCACTACCCCTCCTACGGCGACGCCGACGAGGTTCAAGGAACACTTGTCGCACCTCCAGTTCTGCCCCTGAGTTTCGTCGTGCAACGCGACGGCAGTGTCGAGCGGGTTACCGATCCTCCGGTCTTCCGCAATACCCAGCAAATTCGCGACGCAGTTGCGCGCATGGTGCGGTAATGCGTTGGGGGAGAACGAAAAAGCAGACCCTGAACCGAACCGGAACTGCGTCCGATCGGGCATTCGCCGATCGTTGTCGGACTGCCTGTAGTTTCTGACCAGCTCCCGAAAGTCGGGGACGGATGCGGGACGGCAGCTCGGCCGTGGGGAGGGGTGCAAGTTCGTCAGGCTGCTGGAGGAGCGAGTCGCCAGAGTCGGAACGTGGTTCGTCCTTGGTGAGGGCCGCACTAGTTCCGTGATGGTCTCGCGCGTGTCAGCACGCAGAGGAATCCGAGTCCGGTGATCAAGAACGCCATCGGATAACCCAAGAGCAGGTCCTGCCCTCCCGCCGAAGCGAGAAGATGAAGTTGGCAGAGGTGTGTGATGACGTGAAGCAGGGCCATCGCCACCCCGATTCCGACCAGAATCCATCCGAGCACCTGACGGCGACGTTCACGGCGATACTCGGTTGTGTACAGGGAATCTTTCGCCATCTCAGTCCTCCGTGCAGTTCGGATCCCAACCCAGCTACTATGCTACTTAGTATTACAGTACGTAGTTCACCGAAGGGTTGCGCAGTGCCCATAACCAGTCATCCGGTCGGAAAGTTCAGTCCGATAGTCGAACTCGACTGTTCTCGGCAGAAGGACGATCTGTGACGGCCGAATCCACATCACCTCACCCGTGTGTGAAACACTCCCACCGAATCCTGCGAGGACTGGTGCTTGCAACGGCCGTCGTCCTGGCCGCGTCGTCGTGTGCCACCGGCACAGACGCTGTCGCGCAAGGCGGTAGCTTCGACTTCGTGTCTCCCGGTGGACAAACCGAAATCTTCTACGACCCACCAGAAATCCGCGGAACGATCGGCGCTCTCGCAGGTCCGAACCTGATGGAGGAAGGACAACGGGTGTCACTCGACGACTATGTCGGCAAAGTCGTCGTGATCAACCTCTGGGGGCAGTGGTGCGCACCGTGCCGTGCCGAAGCGGACGACCTCGAAACCTCGTACGAAGCCACTCGCGATCTGGGCGTCCAATTCCTGGGTATCAATGTCCGAGATCCACAACGCGACAAAGCGCAAGACTTCGTCGTCGACAACCAGGTGACCTACCCATCCATCTATGATCCGCCGATGCGCACCTTGGCCGCGCTGGGCGGGAACTATCCGACGAGTGTGATTCCGTCGACCCTGGTTCTCGATCGTCAACACCGAGTCGCCGGCGTCTTCCTGAAGGCGCTGCTCGCAGACGATCTCACACCAGTGATCGAACGGGTGGCCTCGGAATGACCGTGCTGGCACAAGACTTGGGAACCACCTTCCAGAATGCAGTGTCCACAGGTCCACTGTTCGTGGCGCTCCTCGCGGCGGCCCTGGCAGGATTGATCTCCTTCGCCTCACCCTGCTGCATCCCCCTGGTTCCGGGATATCTGTCATATCTCGCAGGAATATCCGGGGCGCAGACGCCAGCAGTCGCCGACGGCGACACGACAACAGTCACGACTGGCCGCTGGCGGGTGACCGGAGCCGCTGTGTTGTTCGTGGCCGGATTCACGGTGGTCTTCGTCCTCGCCACTGCCTCTGTCTTCGGAGTCATGGGGATCTTGCAACTCAACCGGGAACTCCTGCAGAGGATCGGCGGCGTGATCACCGTCGTCATGGGCATGACCTTCATCGGTCTGGTCCCTGCCCTTCAGCGCGACACCCGTCCGACACCGCGCCGTCTGTCCAGCTTGGCAGGTGCCCCCTTGCTGGGAGCCGTCTTCGGGCTGGGGTGGACCCCGTGTCTGGGGCCGACCCTGGCCGGAGTCCTCTCGGTCACCGCCGGTACACAAGGCGCGACTGCTGCACGCGGTGTCGTGTTGATCATCGCGTACTGCCTGGGGTTGGGTCTTCCGTTCATCGCACTCGCCTTCGGCTCATCGAAAGCGCTTCGCGGAGTTGGATGGCTTCGTCGACATTCGCGAAGCATCCAAATCTTCGGTGGTGTCATGTTGATCCTCGTGGGATTGGCATTGTTGACCGGATTCTGGGAACTGTTCGTCTCCTGGATTCGTGACGAATTCGTCAGCAACGTGGTGCTACCGATATGACACAACAGGACACTCACGAGACGAAGGCGCCCCACCACCGCTCGTTCTTCCGCCCAGCAATCGCGCTGGTCCGCAACACCTGGCGCAAACTGACTTCGATGCGTACCGCGTTGGTGCTACTGTTCCTGCTCGCGCTTGCCGCAGTACCCGGCGCCCTCCTGCCACAGCGAAACCTCAACGTGGGCAAAGTCAACACATACATTGCAGCACGTGGCAGCCTCGGACAGTGGATGGACAAGATCGAACTGTTCGACGTTTTTTCCAGCTCCTGGTTCACCGCCATCTACGTTCTGCTGTTCGTCTCACTCATCGGGTGTTTGATCCCGCGCCTGGCAGAGCACCTCCGAGCCCTCCGCAGCACGCCGGTCCGCGCGCCGCGCAATCTGTCCCGCCTGCCGCACCACCACGCCGCGCAGGAACTGACTGCAGATTCCACAGCCGCAGTCGAGCGCGTCCGTGCGGCATTGCCGCGATGGCGGCTCGCGGTGCGAACAACAGACGACGGAACAACTGAGCTTTCGGCCGAAAAAGGTTATCTCCGAGAAGCCGGCAACCTCCTCTTTCACTTCTCCCTCCTCGGACTGCTGGTTACGATTGCGATCGGAAAGCTGTTCGGATATGAGGGCTCCGTCATCGTCATCGCCGATGGAGGACCCGGATTCTGCAACACCTCACCCGCCGTCTACGACTCGTTCAAAACCGGAAATGCGACGGACGGAACCGGTCTCGAACCATTTTGTATCAGGGTCAACGACTTCGCCGCCGACTATCTAGACAATGGCCAAGCTTCGATGTTCACCTCCAACATTTCCTACCAACAGGACGCGACAGACGACGGTCAATGGAACAACTATCAACTGAAAGTGAACTCCCCACTGAGAATTGGCGGCGAACGCGTGTACTTGACAGGACACGGATACGCGCCCCAATTCACTGTCACTTTCCCCGACGGCCAGACACGGACGGAATCACTGCAATTCCGCCCGGACGACGCCACCACTTTCCTCAGCAGCGGCGCACTGCGATTCGACCCCCCAGGCGGGACATACGGATCAGCGGAGGAGCGTCGCACCAATCAGATCGCCGTCGAGGGTTTGTTCGCACCCACAGCGGCATTCAACGGTAACCTTCTCACGTCTGCCTTTCCCGACATGCGCGACCCTGCGGTCGCCATCGACATCTACAAAGGGGACACAGGTCTCGATACCGGCATTCCACAGTCAATCTTCAGCCTCAACACCGAGATGATCAACCAGGGCCGCCTCACCAAGCAAGCGCGCGTCAATCTACGGCCAGGAGAATCGTCGAACTTGCCCGATGGCACTCGCGTGACATTCGACGGCGCAAAGGAATTCGCCAATCTTCAAGTTTCCCACGACCCGGCACAGATTTGGGTACTAGTCTTCGCCGTCACCATGATTACCGGCCTGATCACGTCACTGGTGATAAAGCGTCGCAGAATTTGGGTGCGAATCACCTCGACAACATCAGGCCCGGGTCCCGTATCGCTGATCGAACTCGGGGGACTGGCGAGAACGGACCACGCCGGATGGGGCGCAGAATTCGACATCGTGCACAGACGCATCTGGCAATCCGAAGAGCCCGCCCGCAGAGAAGAGTGACATGACGATCAATGAAACCCTTTCCCGATACAGCGATCTCAGCTACGGCACGGCATTCCTCGTATATCTACTTGCCCTTATTCTCTTCTGCGCGCAACTCGCCTCGGTACGCACACAGTCGCTCACGCCGACTGCGAGGGTGGGCGTCAACGCTGGTCCTGTACCGACCGCACCCGATGCGAGAGCCCCTGGGCGTATCGTCGAATCTTCTCCCCGATCGATGTCGGATCGGCTCGGCAACATGGGGTTGTCTCTGATAGTAGTCGCATTCGTGTTCCATCTCGGTGCGCTCGTCCTCCGTGGGGTAGCGACGCAACGAGTGCCCTGGGGCAACATGTACGAATTCGTCACCTTGACATGCGCGGCAGCAGTACTCGCCGGACTGCTGCTGTTACGGCGACCTGATCTGCGAACACTGTGGGTCTTCGCTCTGATACCGATCCTCGTTCTCATGTTCGTGGCAGGAACTGTCCTGTACGCGAATGCCGCCCCCGTCGTTCCTGCCCTACAATCGTATTGGCTTCCGATCCACGTCTCGATCGTCTCGATCGGTAGTGGGGTGTTCCTGATCTCGGGCGTATCGAGCATGTTGTTTCTGCTCAGAGTCCGATATGACGACCGTGGTGTCGACTCGAAGCTCGGCACATGGTTGCGGCGCCTACCCGAGGCGCACGTGTTGGATCGATTGGCTTACAAGACAACGATCTTCGCCTTCCCGCTCTTCGGGGCGGGAGTGGTTCTGGGAGCCATCTGGGCGGAAGCGGCCTGGGGTAGGTTCTGGGGGTGGGACCCCAAGGAAACGGTCTCCTTCATCGCTTGGGTGATCTACGCCGCGTATCTGCACGCGCGCGCCACTTCTGGTTGGCGCGATACCCGTGCCGCCTGGATCAACATCGCCGGTTTCGTCGCAATGCTGTTCAATCTCTTCATCATCAATATGGTCGTCTCCGGCCTCCATTCATACGCCGGACTCAACTGAGAGCGAGCTGGGTGAAAGCGACGCGGAACATAAAACTCAGGGGAGCACCGCGCCTGCAAAGGGCCGGCGCGACCCGAGGCGGCTCACGCTGGGCAATTCGAGTGAAACCCGCTGCAAAACAACTATTTGCGTTCGACTATCGGTCACTGGACGGCTGGAACTGCGCCGCCGAGCGGACCGGCAAACCCATTCTGATATTGCTTTCTGTACGAGGTGATCAAACGTGAATCGTGCACACTTGGCCCCTACCCGAAAGGTAGTCGTTGTGGGGCGCGTCAGGGAGTATTTTTGCCCGGCAACCTGCGCCGGCACTCGAGTTCATCGTGTATCACTGTCAATCTGATATGGTCGCACCTGCTCAGTGCCGGCTGGCTTTCGAGTCGGTACGCCTCCGCGATCAGCTCGGAGTCGGTCATCCCCCGCCGAACGTCTTGCATTGCGACCTCCACGTCGTCTGTTCTCGTTCGCGTACCCGATCAGTCCCTCGCTGGTCGATGGGCACGGTTTGCGCCTGAACCGTTTCAGGATGTAAATGAATCGATTCGGCTCGGTTTCAGGCGTCGGTTCCTTTGTGTTCGCGTTCCATCCTCGTCTTGAGGAACGACGAATGTGACCCGCGCACGCTGATCTCCAGATATCGGCGGATGATGACCAATCCCTCCACATGAGGTTGCCTCCAGACTGTTCGGCGTCCTCAGAGGGGTATTGGCCTGTCGCCGAGAAGGCTCGGTGCCTCTGCCGGGATCCTCGTCGAGCAGAGACACCGAGCCGCGTGCGCTCACATCCGAGTGAGATCTCGGTAACGACCGCCTGAAGTTGTGATCACAGCGTGGCGAGAATGTCTTCCATGGTGGTGATTTCCTCGTTTTGCGTGCGGATGATGTTCTGCGCCATGGAGATCGCTTCTGGATACTGTCCGGAATCAACTTCAGTTTGCGCCATCGCGACTGCTCCGCGGTGATGGTCGATCATCTGTGTGAGGAACAGTTTCGCGGCATCTGTTCCCTGCGCATTCTGCAGTGCAGTCATGTCCTCGGCGGACATCATCCCCTCCATGCCGGGCATCGTTCCCATGCTTTCGGAGGGCATGGGCATGTTCATACTGGTGGAGGGCATCGGCATGTTCATGCTGCTGGAGGGTGTCATGCCTTCCATGTTGTGAGAGGTGGTCGGCATATCCATGCCAGAGGAGGACGAACTCTGTCCCCAGCTGGTCAACCAGGCCTGCAGCTGCTCGATTTCTGGGCCCTGCGCCGCTTTGATCTGTTCAGCCAACGCTGTCACTCGGGGGTCGATACCGTCTTTGGAGAGGAGCATGTCGCTCATCTCGACGGCTTGACTGTGATGCGGGATCATCTGCTCGGCAAATGTCACATCTGCCTGATTATGAGTGCTCGCGTCCGCCGAGCTACTGGACTCGACACTCATTGACATCGGTGTGGAGGTGGTTCCATCGGAATTGGAACTGTTACATGCGGTGAGGACGAATAGTGCCGCAGTTGCTGCAGCGCTGATTGCGAGGATCTTCTTCATATCGGGGAAACCCTTTCGTTGGGAGATCGGTTGTCCGGTCATGAGGCGTTCTGTGAGGTCGTCTTCGGGGTAGTGCTTGGTGAAGGCCGGTGTTGATCCGGGGGAGAAGGGAGTCGTAGTCGCTTCAGCAGTAGTGCGTTGACGGCGACGATGAAGCTGGACCCGGACATCGACAGCGCTGCGATCTCTGGGCGAAGTACAAGTCCGAGGGAGGGTTCGAAGACTCCAGCGGCGATGGGGAGGGCGATGACGTTGTACCCGACGGCCCATCCGAGGTTCTGTCGCATCTTGCGGAGGGTGCCTCGCCCGATTTGTAGTGCGACCGGTACGTCGAGTGGGTCCGACCGCATCAGCACGAGGTCCGCTGTTTCGATTGCGACGTCGGTACCTGCGCCGATGGCGATACCGAGGTCCGCTTGTGCGAGCGCGGGAGCATCGTTGACTCCGTCCCCGACCATTGCAACTTTTTTGCCGGCATTTTGCAGCTCGACGATCTTGGCGGCTTTGTCGCCGGGGAGCACTTCCGCGATGACGGTATCGATACCGAGCTGGCCCGCGATGCGCTGTGCGGTGGCTTCGTTGTCGCCGCTGAGCATGACGACTTCGACGCCCAAGTCGTGCAGCGCCGCCACTGCGGCGGCGGAAGTCTCTCGGACAGCGTCGGCGAGTGCGATCACCCCGACGCCGTGTCCGTCGACGGCGACGAGTACTGCTGTTCGCCCGCTGGCTGCGAGGTCGTCGCGTGTGCCCATCAATGTGCCGAAGTCGACGTTTTCGGCGATCATCAGTTTGCGGTTGCCTACCGCCACTCGACGACCGTCCACCTCCGCAGCCGCACCGTGACCTGGCACATTACGGAAATTTGTGAGTGGAACTTCCGGGGCGCCGCGTTCGGCCGCGTAGCGGACGATCGCGCCGGCGAGGGGGTGTTCGGACTCGCGTTCGACCGCGGCCACAAGGGAAAGGAGTTCATCGGTGCCGATACCGTCGACGACGACGTCGGTGACTTCGGGTTCGCCTTTGGTGAGGGTGCCGGTCTTGTCCATCACTACCGTCTCGATGCGCGCCGAGGATTCCAGCGCGGTGGCATTTTTGAACAACACTCCTCGTTGAGCTCCGAGTCCGGTGCCGACCATGATGGCGGTGGGCGTGGCCAAACCGAGAGCGTCGGGGCAGGTGATGACAACGACGGTGATTGCGAACAGAAGCGCGGTCTGCACTCCTGCACCCGCCGCCCACCAGACAAGGAAGGTGCCGGTGCCGCCGATCAGAGCAACAAGGACGAGCCAGAACGCGGCCCGATCAGCGAACCGTTGCCCCGGCGCTTTCGAGTTCTGCGCTTCCTGGACCAACGCCACTATTTGGGACAGGGCGGTGTCGGCACCGACTTTGGTTGCTCGGACGCGAAGTGTGCCCGTCGTGTTGATGGAAGCCCCGATGACTGCGGATCCCGGTTCTTTGGATACGGGAAGGCTTTCCCCGGTCACCATTGACTCGTCGACTTCGGAAGTTCCGCTCTCGACCGTTCCATCGACAGGGACTTTGCCGCCTGGTCGGATCAGTAACAGGTCTCCGACGACAACGTCGGCGGTGGGAACTTCGACGGGTTCGCCGTCTCTCAACACGATTGCCAATGGCGGGGTCAGTTCGAGCAGTGTGCGAATCGCGTCGTTGGCTCCACCTCTGGCTCGCATCTCGAACCAATGTCCGAGCAGGACGAAAGCCGTCAGCACCGACGCGGCCTCGTAGAAGACCTCGCCGCCGCCGGTGAAGGTGACGGCGACGCTGTAGAGCCAACCCGCCCCGACGGCGACGGCAACGAGGACCATCATGTCGAGGGTGCGGGCCTTCAGAGCCCGATAAGCGCCGTCGAAAAAGATCCAGGCCGAGTAGAACACCACTGGCAAGCTCAGTATCAGGGTGAATACGTCGTCGCGGAGTCCGAACGGGGCGGGAACTGTGAATCCGAACATGTCGCGCCCCATCGGGGACCACAGCATGATCGGAATGGACAGAACGAGAGCGACGAGAAAGCGATTTCGCATGTCCCGGACCATGTCGTCCATCGACATTCCGGCGTGGGCGCCTCCGTGCCCCATCATGTCCTGTGCAGAGTGTTGAGCATGTGGTTCGTGCGCTGTGTGTTCGCCGTGAGGAGATTCGCCGGGGTGTTCGACCGGTGCGTCGGTTGATGTGTCGGCGTGGTCTGAATGAACGTGGTATTCAGAGGGCGTGGCGCTGGTGCTGTCGTTTGGTTCGGAGAGGGGGTCGCAGCTGTGGGAGGGCACTGATCGCCCTGCGCAGTGATAGCCGCAGTCCCGGATCCATTGGGACAGTTCGGGTATCGAGGTTGCAGCCGGGTCGTAGGTGACCGTGGCAGTTTGGTTGAGGACGTTGGCCTCAGCAGAGACGACGCCACGTCGGCGAAGGAGAGTTGATTCGACTGCGGCTTTCGATGTCGCCCACTGCAATCCTTGTACTTCGAGAACGGTGGTTCGATTCATCTCTGCGCCCTCTCGTTGTGACCGCCATTCTTGCGGCAGCGACTGTGCGGATACCTCGGTGGCATGTTCCCGTGTTGTGGCAGATCGTCGGCACCTCTGGGGCGTGATGTTGTGGGGTCCACGTGTGTCTCAATACTGAGCCTGCCGGTGGCGGATATGCCTTGGTTAGATGTTTGGTGAAGATTCGATGAAGGACCATGGTGTCCCAAGCAGTCGACGACTGCCCTCGTCCGTGATGGTGGTCGTCGTGAAGTGAAACCTTTGGATTCGTTGCGGGTGGACAGTGGGACCTCTCCCGCACATCGCGTCCGAAGAGTTCAGGGCAGACGGAAGGTCATCGGGGCAGTCGAATTCGGGATCAAATCAGTGATCGGAGCTTGTGGCATGACTGGTGAATCGTCGTAGGCGCAAACTGTTCGTGACGACGAAGATGGAGCTGAAAGCCATGGCAGCGCCGGCGATCAGCGGGTTCAACAACCCCAGCGCCGCCAGAGGCAACGCCGCCACGTTGTAGGCGAAGGCCCAGAAAAGGTTCCCTTTGATGGTTTTCAACGTCGAGCGCGACAGACGGATCGCATCTGCGGCGGAGCGCAGGTCGCCTCGGACAAGGGTGAGATCGGAGGCTTCGATGGCGACATCGCTGCCGGTGCCCATGGCCAGACCTAAGTCTGCTTGTGCCAGAGCAGCGGCGTCGTTGACACCGTCACCGACCATAGCGACTGTATACCCACGGCTTTGGAGGTCTTTGACGGCGCTTACTTTGTCCGCGGGCAAGACTTCGGCGATGACATCGGCGGCTTCGATCCCCACTTGTTTTGCGACGGCGACGGCGGCGCGAGCATTATCGCCGGTCAACAGGATGGGACGTAGTCCCAAGGTTCGGAATGCAGTGATGGCCTCTTTCGAGGTGTCCTTGACAGTGTCCGAAACGACCACGATTCCGCGGATCGAACCGTCCCACGCAACCCACACCGGGGACTTTCCGTCGGCTTCCGCGTCGTGTGCGGCCACTTCCAGATTCTTGGGTGCGACGAGAGACCAGTCCTGCTCTAACCAGGTTCGCCGACCTATAGCAACGGCTCGGCCGTCTACGACACCGGAGACGCCTCGGCCGTCGTGGTTGGAGAAACCTTCGATTCTCGGCAACGGCCGGCCGTCAGCCCGAGCTGCAAGAGTGATGGCCTGCGCGATCGGGTGTTCGGAGCCGTCCTCCAACGCTCCTGCGACAAAAAGTAATTCGTCGATATTCTCGCCATCTGCGCCGACTGTCGAATCGACACTCATGCGCCCGGTGGTGACGGTCCCGGTCTTGTCGAGCACGATGGTGTCGACCTGACGGGTGGATTCGAGAACCTGGGGGCCTTTGATGAGAATCCCCAACTGGGCGCCGCGGCCCGTTCCGACCATCAGCGCCGTCGGTGTTGCCAACCCCAATGCACAGGGGCACGCGATGATCAGCACGGCAACGGCGGCGGTGAACGCCGTCACCATCGAGTGACCAGTCAAAAGCCACGCACCCAACGTCATCAGTGAGAGAACGATGACGACCGGGACGAAGATTCCGGAGATGCGGTCGGCGAGACGTTGGACCTGAGCCTTGCCGTTCTGTGCATCTTCGACCAGTCGTGCCATCTGAGCGAGCTGAGTGTCGGCGCCGATACGAGTTGCTCGAACGAGGAGTCGCCCTCCAGCGTTGACGGTGGCGCCGACAACGGCGTCGCCAGGGCGCACTTCGACTGGCACGGATTCGCCGGTCAGCATGGAGGCGTCCACCGCAGATGTGCCGTCGGTGACGATGCCGTCGGTCGCGATCTTTTCGCCGGGGCGTACGACGAAGATGTCACCGACCACCAATTGTTCGGTGGGAATTCGGATCTCGGTGTGTTCCCTCAACACCGCTACGTCTTTGGCTCCCATGTCCATCAGTGCGCGTAGGGCTGCACCCGACTGCTTCTTGGCGCGGGCTTCGAAATATCGCCCCGCCAGTATGAAGACGGTGACCGCAGCAGCGACTTCCAGATAGATGTGGTCCGCTCCGCCCTCCTGCTGTGGGAACAGGCTGAACTCCATCTTCATGCCGGCCATTCCGGCATGACCGAAGAACAACGCCCACAGTGACCACAGGTAGGCCGCCGACACCCCCACCGAGATCAGAGTGTCCATTGTTGCCGCGCCGTGTCGGGCATTCGTCAGTGCAGCGCGGTGGAAGGGGAGTGCGCCCCAGACGACGACGGGAGATGCGAGCGTCAAGGCCAGCCACTGCCAGTTCGTGAACTGCAATGGCGGGATCATCGACAATGCGACCACAGGCACAGTCAATGCGAGCGAGACGAGCAGTCGGGTCCGCAGTTGCGAAGCCTCGTCCTGGATTCGGGCGTCCACCCCGTCGGTAGTGCCGACCTCCCCGGACGAGCCCTTGGGGGCAGGCAAGGTGGCGGTGTATCCCGTTGCCTCGACGGTGGAGATCAAGTCTTCAGGTGCTACCGCACCCGTGAAATCGACCTTCGCCTTTTCGGTCGCGTAGTTCACTGTCGCGGTGACGCCGTCGATCTTGTTGAGCTTCTTTTCGATTCGCGCGGCGCAGGAGGCGCAGGTCATGCCGCCGATGACCAGTTCGACACTGTGTGCGGACTCGGCAGCGACGGTCGTGTTGTCCAGGGTGCTCATCAGATGTACCTCTCCTGACCTGCCTACGCTGGCGGTGTGGGCGCCCGGTCAGATGTTCGCGAGATGATAGTTGCCGGCTTCGTCGAGCGCGGCAGTTACTTGTTCCTCGGTCAGTGGCGCTGAAGCTGTGACGGTCACGGTGGAGACTCCTCCGGCGACGAGATCGATCTCGACCTCGCTCACTCCGGGGAGGGCGCGCAGCTCGTCCGTGACGGCGCCGACGCAATGCCCGCAGGTGAGGCCGGTGACCGCGAACGTGTTGTTGGTTGCAGACATGATGTCCTCCGTAGGGGTGGGCGCGGATGTCGTGGGTGATTTCTTCGTCGAGTTGCATCCACAGCCGCGTTGCGTCTTATCGAGTAGATTCGGCTGCGAGTTGGTCTGACCGCTCATGATTCCCTTCCCGTCTGGTACCCCAGGGGGGTACCTGTTTCTACTATACTCGCGTTAGGAGAAGGTGAGTCAAGGCTGCGCCTCGACTACTTCCGTCGGACATTTGGTCGGATTCTCCCTCGTGTATTCGCCCGCGCAGAGAACGTCGAATTTCGAGCGCCCGTGGAGTGTCGCCAGGTGTACACCGGAGCCATGGGCAGTTGCGCCGTTCGCGGGATTTCGATCCCAGTCCAGCGGCAGGGCAGAGGCCGGGGATTCCGGGACGCTGACCCGATGCCGGGGCGGCCACAATCTCACCTCGCCGAACGGGGTAGGAAGAGGCATCGAATGAGATGCCGGCCCAATCAGGTCGCGCCTCCCGTGCTGGTGTGATCGTGTGTTCGGACGTCTCCACGTGTCAGACGATGTAGCCCAAGCGGGTCATCATACCCGACTCCTGGTGATATCCGTTGTGGCAGTGGAGCATCCAGTCGCCCGGGTTGTCGGCGATGAGATCGACAGCGACAGATTCCATCGGACGAACGATGACTGTGTCCTTACGAGGGCCGACACCGCCGTCACCTTTGACCACTTGGAACGTATGCCCGTGCAGATGCATGGGATGCCACATCATCGTCATGTTGGTGAACGTGAGCCGGGCTCGGTCCCCTTCTTTGACGGTCAGAGGTTCGGTTTGGTCGTAGTTCCGACCGTTGATCGTCCATTGGTAGCTCATCATGTCCCCCCCGAGGTCTGCCACGAGATCGACACCGGTGCCATCGCTTCGCGGCAGAACGACACTTTCGGCTGCAGTGAACGACTCGACCGTGCCCACTCGACCTGCCAATTCCCGAGGGAGGAACGACGCGTCGGGCGCAGCGCCCGAGCCTGTACGCAGCAGCGTCCGAGCCTGAGCGTTCTTACCCTCGGCCGCGGCGACGAGCGGGAATACACCGTCCTTGACCGTGACGATCACGTCGTAGCGCTCACCCATGCCGAGGAGAAGCGCATCGACTTCTGTCGGTACGACCGGAAAACCGTCCGTATGGGTCACGGACATCACGTGATCGGCAAGGGCGACTCGAAAAGCGGTATCCGCACCCGCGTTGATGATGCGAATACGCACACGCTGACCGGGAGCGGCCGAGAAAGTTGTCGGTGCAGAAGCTATCCGCCCGTTGATCAGATAGTACGGATAGCTGACGTCACCCGCGTCCCCACCGAGCAGAGCGCTTGATTCTACCGAGTTAGGGCCACCCGAGGTGGCGGGCAGCGTGGTTTCGGCCGACCCGTGGTTCATTCCACCCATGCCAGGCATGTTGCCCATCCCGGATCCGCCCATCGAACCCATGCCGTTTCCGGACTGAAGGTCGGAGAGGATCTGTTGCGGACTCGTGCCGACTCCATCCGTCCAGTCGTCGAGAACCACGATCCATTCGGCGTCGTAGTCGACGGGCTCGCGGGGGTCGTCGACGACGATGGGGAGATACAGGCCGTAGTCGGTGTCGAGACCGACATGCGGGTGAGCCCAATACGTTCCCGAATGAGGTACTGAGAACCGGTATGTGAAGTTCTGCCCCGATTCGATGTTCGGGCTTGCCGGCATGGCGCCGTCCATGTCGTTGCGAAGCGCGATGCCGTGCCAATGCACCGATGTCTGATGATCGAGTCCGTTGTTGACGGTGATCGCCAACTCGTCACCGACATTCGCGCGAATCAACGGACCGGGAACACTGTCGCCGTATGCCAGAGTGCGCACCGTGATGCCGCCGAGATCGATATCGGCACCCTGCGGATTGAGCGTGTAGTCCACGGTGCGACCGGTATGCGGGCGCGCTGCCTCAGCGGACGTGATGGCATTCTTGTCGAACGGCGGGGGGTTCGGGTTGGACGATCCGCTGGTGGTGCATGCGGTCAACGCCAGGCCACCCGCCCCCGCCGCCGTGGCGGCGAGAAACGTACGTCGACTGAAAGCCGATCCTGTGAACGGCGCAATAGCCATGATTGTGATTGTCCTTGTCTAGTCGTTGTGGAGAAACGGAACTGATACGCCACCGAGCCCGGGGCGCGCGGAGCAATGATCAGAACCTGTGGATGGTTCTCGGCGAGGCGGCGTGAGTGGGCGCACCTTCCCGGGAATGATCTGAAATTCCATCAGCTCTGATCAGGACCGGCGTTGGCGCGCTGGTTC
>NZ_LNAK01000037.1:0-5395 GCF_001445685.1 Rhodococcus sp. KB6
GCCGTGGAAATCTGGAACGTTCACTACAATTATCATCGACCGCATTCAACACGCGGAGGACGACCGCCCGCCGCTTACCGCCGGCACCGCGTAACTAACGTCCGTTCCTCATACAGCTAGAACCCAAGGTGGACCGGAATCGCCGGCCGGCCCTACGTCATGAACTGGCTCTCACAGGGCTACTCGATTGTCGCGACGGACTACGCCTGCTCAGCACAACAGGAATGCACCATACCTGGACGGACCGTCGCAGGCACACAGCGTGATCGACATGGTCCGTTCCGTGCCGCTCGTGCGGTCGCACCGTCGCTCTCACTACGGTGGGAGCACCTGGCCGATCTCAGGCTGTCCAAGAACTCGGTGTCCCCACGTTCCAGACAGTATCTTCAGCCTTCTGGCGCGACCTGATAGGTCCGGAAAGTCAAGTCGCCCGGCTTCAGTCCACAAGGACTGAAGCCGGGCGAGCACAGGGAGCACGCACATCACCGCGCACGGAGGTCGGGGTTCCTGTCGACAATCTCATGCAAGGCATCGGTTATCGCCCGCACGCGGGCCAATCTGATCAGCTCGCGCGGGACAACGAGCCAATACGACCTCCGAATTACGAACTCGTCACGCAGCACCGGCACGAGGTCATCGTCGGTCGCGCCGATGTACGTCGGCAAGGGCGCGATTCCCACACCGTGCCTGACCGCCTCGTAGTGACCAGCGATGTTGTTGGTCTGGATCTGCGCTCGCCCGGTGGGCAGTATCCGGTCGAGGATACGCAGAGGTTCGACATCCAAGAACGCGTCCACATACCAGACGAGCGTGTGATGACGTAGGTCGTCCACCGACGAGATCGACTCGTGCGTCTCCAGATACCGACGCGAGGCGTAAAGCCGCAAGTTGTAGTCCGCAAGTTTGCTGACGACGACAGATCGGGGAGAGGGACGCTCCAATGTGACGGCGACGTCGAAGTCACGCCCGGTCAACACATCGTGGGTGGTCGAAGTCAGCACTTCGGTGTACAAATCCGGGTGCCGGGCACGGACAGAGCGCAAGCCCGGAACCAATACGAAGGCACCGAAGCCGTCTGGGGTCAGAATCCGGACCGTCCCGTTGAGGCTCGGCGACGCCGAGGCGGTCGTCTCACCGAGCGCAGAAAGTAGCGTCGACTCGATACTCTCCGCGTAGGGAACCAATCGCCTGCCCGCCTCGGTCAGCTGCCAGCCCGAGACGCCGCGATCGAAAAGCCTTGCTCCCATGTCTTTTTCAAGCCTAGAGATTCTCCTGGAGACAGTGGTCTGATCGACCCCCAGCCGCTTCGACGTATCCGAAATACGCCCCGTGCGTGACAGTTCCAGCAGAAAGCGCAGGTTGTCAGAAGTGAACATCGCCATTCCCGTTCTTGGCTGCAATTTTGCATTGAGTACTGCGATCTTACTTGTTGACGACGGCAATTCTGCGGCACAGACTCGAATCAACCCCAGCCTCAGGAGTGAATAGTCATGACTGTCATCGCACATTGGATCGACAACAAGATCGCACCCGGTTCGAGCGGAAACTCCGCTCCGGTCACGAACCCTGCGACCGGCGCCGTCACTGGCAGTGTCGCGTTCGCCAGCGTGCAAGACGCACGCGCCGTTATCGACGCAGCTGCTGCTGCGTTTCCCGATTGGCGCGACAGTTCGCTCGCCAAGCGCACCGCAATCCTCTTCGCGTTCCGCGAACTGCTCAATGACCGCAAGCATGAACTCGCAGAGATAATCACCACCGAGCACGGCAAAGTCCTCTCCGACGCACTCGGCGAGGTGTCAAGAGGCCAGGAGGTCGTCGAATTCGCTTGTGGCATCGCGCACCTGCTCAAGGGCGGTATGACCGAGAATGCCTCGACGAACGTCGACGTCACCTCGATCCGTCAACCGCTCGGCCCGGTCGCGATAATCTCGCCGTTCAATTTCCCCGCGATGGTCCCGATGTGGTTCTTCCCCATCGCGATCGCCACCGGAAACACGGTAGTACTCAAGCCGTCCGAAAAAGTTCCATCTGCTTCGCTGTGGATCGCGGCGCTCTGGGCCGAGGCAGGACTTCCAGCGGGCGTGTTCAACGTCCTGCAAGGCGACAAGACAGCTGTCGACGAACTTCTGACCAACCCTGCGATCAAGGCCGTTTCGTTTGTCGGTTCAACCCCCATCGCCCAGTACGTGTACAGCACCGGCACCAGCCACGGAAAGCGCGTTCAGGCTCTCGGAGGAGCGAAGAACCACGCGATCGTCTTGCCTGACGCAGACCTCGATCTGGCCGCCGACGCAATGGTCAACGCCGGATTCGGCTCGGCCGGCGAGCGCTGCATGGCGATCTCGGCACTGGTCGCCGTCGGCGACATCGCCGATGAACTCGTTGGCAAGATTGCCGAGCGAACCCGCACCCTGAAAACCGGTGACGGCACGAAGAACTCAGACATGGGTCCTCTGGTGACCAAGGCCCACCGCGACAAGGTCGCCTCCTACGTCGACGCCGGTGAGGCGGCCGGCGCGACGCTCGTCGTCGATGGCAGGCACGTGCAGGCGAACGGTGGTGAGGGCGGATTCTGGCTCGGCCCGACCCTGATCGACCACGTCACCACCGACATGAGCATCTACACAGACGAAATCTTCGGCCCTGTGCTCTCGGTCGTGCGAGTGAACTCCTACGACGAAGCACTCGACCTGGTGAATTCGAGTGCATTCGGGAATGGCACCGCGATCTTCACCAATGACGGTGGCGCAGCACGTCGCTTCCAGAACGAGATCGAGGTCGGCATGGTCGGGATCAACGTCCCCATTCCCGTCCCCATGGCCTACTACAGCTTTGGCGGTTGGAAGAACAGCCTGTTCGGCGACACGCACGCTCACGGTACCGAAGGAGTCCACTTCTTCACCCGTGGGAAGGTCGTCACTACCCGCTGGCTCGATCCCAGCCACGGCGGCATCAACCTCGGCTTCCCCGAAAACAACTGAGTTCTTGTCCCGTCCGAATACGACGGGCCGGGAAATACATTCACAACATTCGAAGGGATCGGCATGGTTGCCAACATTTCATTTCCCCGGTTCTTGAAACTTGGTCCTGGGTCCGTCGAGAGTCTCGGCGAAGTGCTGACGGATCTGAACATCGAGCGTCCGCTTCTTGTCACCGACGCGTTCATGGTCAGCAATGGTTCTGCCGATCGATTGCTGAAGATCGTTGCAGCAGCAGGAAAGAAGGCCGCACTCTTCTCCGAGACGGTTCCCGACCCCACTACCGATTCTCTACAGGCTGGTCTCGACGCTCTGACCGCCCACGATGCCGACTCGATCATCGGCTTCGGCGGCGGCAGCCCGATGGACACGGCAAAAGCACTTGCCGTCTTGTTCAAGCAGGGCGGCGTCATGCGCGATTTCAAAGCCCCTCGGGTGTACGCGGGGCCGGCGCTTCCGATCATCGCCATCCCGACGACGGCAGGAAGTGGCTCGGAAGCAACACAATTCACGATCATCACGGATGTTGCCACCGACGAGAAGATGCTATGCCCTGGGCTTTCTTTTCTTCCGATCGCCTCGATCGTCGATTCCGACCTCACGATGTCGATGCCGCCGAGACTGACGGCCGACACAGGTGTCGACGCACTCACACACGCGATCGAGGCCTACGTCAGTAAGAAGGCAAACCCCATCTCGGACGGGCTCGCGCTGTCTGCGATGAAGACAATCGGGGCGTACCTCTTGCGCGCGTACCGTGACGGCTCAGATCGAGAAGCACGTGAACAGATGATGCATGCTTCCACTCAGGCGGGTATGGCATTCTCCAATGCGAGCGTGTGCCTGGTACACGGGATGAGTCGTCCGATCGGCGCACATTTCCATGTGGCGCATGGACTTTCCAATGCAATGCTACTTCCGGCGATCACCGCGTTCTCCATACCCGGGGCGCGTGATCGATACGCCGATTGCGCCAGGCAGCTGGGCGCGGCCGATCGCGGCGATTCAGACGAGGCGGCCTCGCACAAGCTGGTCGACTTCATCGATGCTTTGTGCGTCGACGTAGAGGTACCCAGTCCGCGCACATTCGGCATCGACGAGTCCCGCTGGGAGGAGCTCATTCCACTGATGGCGGAACAGGCCTTGGCGTCGGGTTCTCCGTCGAACAACCCGGTGGTGCCCAGCGCACAGGAAATCGCCGAACTGTACCGGAAAGTCTATCGATCCTGACCACTTCCGTCCGTGGGGTCGAGGTACTCGACCATGGCGTTGGCCAGTTCGAACCTCGTCTTCCATCTCTTTCGATTCAATATCTCGTTTGTATTCTGCCCCAGAAAGATTCGATGACGGCATTGCCATTGCCATTGCAATCGCCGATCGATCCCATCGACGGAACCAACGCCGAGTCGTGTACCCTGCGGGTAGACGCCAGTTTGTTGACGCTATGCGCTGCCAGGTCGGTGCAGGGTGGGAAGTATTGGCGCAGTGGTGGACTGGACCCCGAAAGTTGGACACCGAATTTAGGTATCCTTCTTCAGGGAGTAGTCAGATGTACTCGAAAAGCACGTTAAGCCACACCGACGCCGTGTCGGCGCTCGAACTGTTCGAGCAGGGCTACACGGCCAAGTCCGTGGCCATTTCGCTTGACCTCGCCCAGAACCCTGTCCAAATGTTGTATCAACGATGGCAACTACGGGGAGCAGGTGCGCTGGTGACGAGAGACCGAAGACAGTACGACTTCGAGACCAAACTCGAGATCGTGCGTCGCCACGTCAACGGAGAGTCCGGAAGGGTTCTGGCCGAAGAGTACGACTTACCCTCGCCCACAACGGTAGCGAACTGGACTGTCATCTACCGACGCGACGGTGAGGACGGGTTACGCCCGAAGAGGCGCGGCAGGCCTCCAACCGATCGCGGGGATTCCCCTGACGAAAAGCGAGCGCGAGATCTGCGGTTTTGGTCCAGGCAAAGGGTTTCGGATTCTCGTTCCAGGCGGCGATTCATTCCCGCACGTCCTTCTCGAGTGCTGTGACATAGGTGGGTATTTCCGCGACTGAGCCGGTGCCGGTGGTCGTAGAACGTCGATCTGGGGAGGTGCGCGATCTGAAGCAAGAGGGGTAGCGGGTTGTGCGCCTTGAAATCATCGACAGCTCGAACTTTCAGCGTCGTTCCTGCAACCTCAAGGCCCGCAATTTTTCCCAGTACGCGACCTCAGCGCGAAGCCGTTCGTTCTCCGCGCGCAGTGGAAATCCTCACTTCGCTCGCAAAATATGTTGAACAAATTTCAGGCGCAGGACACTAGTTGTTGCGGGTACGGACGTTGCTGACGCGGGACTGAAGTAGACGGGCTGGTCCTCGGCGCGAGAATGGGAATTGCGAAATAGCCGTTCTCGACCAAGAAGGACCAACCCTGTGAC
>NZ_LNAK01000004.1:0-15268 GCF_001445685.1 Rhodococcus sp. KB6
CGGGACCGAATCTGACTCACAGCAGGTGGGGAACTATCTGGCCGTACGCGGGGAGAAACCATGGCCACAAAATGCGCCATAAATGGCCGCCAGTGGGGAGCTTACGATGGCCGTCGACATTCTACGTTGCTGTTGCTGTTGCGGTGGTCGCGATCAGCATCCTCGGGAACGCCTACCATGCGTTCCACTCCGCAACAGTTGCGCAACAGGTCGTTGCGGCAGGTCAGAGCATCGGCTACACGCCTCTCGACCCGGCCGTTGCTGCCATGATCGCGGTCATTCCGCCGGTGCTCGTACTCGCCTTCACGCACGGTCTGCGAATCCTGATCAAAGCAACGGGTATTGCATATTCCGACTACAAGATCGAGATCGACAATGCTGCCGCAGGTGTGGGTACGGTTGGTACGCAAAGCGTCGTCATGCGCAACGAAACAGCCGTAGGAGCCCAGCCTTCTTTAGGCGTCGTAGAAACGCATGACGCGCCGGAAAGCGCTCCGCGCTCGAGCCCCTCCGAACAAACGGGGTCTTCAGTGGACCCGGAGCCGTCGAACGCAGAGGCGGTGGCGCACGCCGAACTCGAATGGTTCATTGCCACATCGGACCTGCCCGACGCTGTCAAGGACACCGCACGACGCAAGCTTGCAGACCCGACTCTCACCTGGGAGCTGATCGCCCAGACGTCCAACCCTCCGGTTGCAACATCGACCTCGTGGCGCCGATACGAAAAGTTCGATACCGCGGCCCGAGCAGCTGGCTTCGACAATCCGCCGCTCATCGACATGCGAGCCTCCGATGTTCACTTCACCGACCAACTCGTCACTACAACGTGAGTAGCGCCGCAACCTGCCAACGCCAAGGTTCCCGAGCGCCAGGAATTGCATCATCATGGAGGGATTGACCACAGCAGAGTGCCCACAGACTGCAGGTAAGGAACCCGCATTGACCGACCCAGACGACCGACACCACTTGATCGTTCCGCCCGAACCGCGCCAGCGACCCCGACAACAGCGAGCGCACGAGACGAAGGCCAAGATCCTCAAGGCAGCTGCACGCTCATTCTCGATCGATGGGTACGCCGCTACCTCCACGAACGACATCGTTGCGGAGGCTGCCTCCACGAAAGGAGCCGTGTACTTCCACTTCGACTCCAAGGAAACGATCGCGCGAGAACTCATCAACCACTGGTTGACCGCGCTCGGCGGAATCCGACAATCAACCGACGAATCAGCAATACCAGCGATCGAGAAGTTGGCTGCATTCTTCAACGGTTCAGCGACGCTTATAGCCGACGATGCCCTGGCCCGAGCCGGCCTCAGGCTCACCACAGAAGCAGGTCTCGATACCGCCCCACCCGCGTTCCGTGAGTGGGTGGAACTCGTCAGCCGACTCGTCGATACTGCGATCGCAGACGGACAGCTTCCCGCCTCTGCCGCCCAGCGCCTGGCCGCGAATCTGTGCGCGGGATTTATCGGCGCAGTTCAAGTCATACAGGTACTGGGCGACCCTGGAGATTTCACTTCACGCATCGACGACTTAGCGAACGCGTATTTGATTTCAGATGCGTAGTCCGCGCGCTGGCGAGGTCGTGAGTAGGGGAGAGGAACCGGACTCAATCCTCGCGGTGACGTCGCCAACCGTGTGCACGGTGTACTGCTAATTCCTCGACGGTAGCGGAGCAGTTGCGTCGTCGAGAGGAGTGACAAAGTGCCTGACATCGAGAGCCGAATCCCCGAAGTGCTTTGTCTCATAGCGACTATTTCAGCGATCCGAGCCGTACCGACGTGGAGACGTCACCAGCGATGGGACCGTCACTGAGACTGAAGAACACCAGATAGAGATCGACCGATGAAGACAGCGGAAACCGTGTGCGTGGCAAGGTGTGCCGCGGCGGGGCCGCTGAGCACTTCATCGGCCCTTGCCTCCCGTTGAAATGATCGGTTCCAGAACTCGCACGCGATGGTGGTACCAAAACGAATCCCACTTAGGTACCATCAGCATATGAGCACGCAGATCGCGGTACGACTACCGGACGAGATCGTGGAATTTCTCGACGACGAAGTCAGGGAACATCGCGCCGCCTCGCGAGCCTCATTAGTGTTGCGCGCTCTCGAACGGGAGCGTCGCCGTCAGATAGCCGCACGAGACGCGGAGATCCTCTCGGCCGCAACATCCGAACATGATCTGAGCCCCCTCGCTCACCACACCGTGAATCGACAGTCAACAGGCTCGACCTGATGCGACCAATTCATGAAGCCAACCTCGACTCAGTTCGGCCGGTCCTCGTACTCACCCGAGAGATGGTCCGTCCACACCTCGGGACCGTCACGGTAGCGCCCATCACCGGCGAGATCCGAGGACTGTCCACTGAGGTGTCTGTCAGCGCCGCTAACGGACTGTCCGCCGACGCGGTGGTCAGTTGCGACCACATCACGACCATTCCCGTCAGTGCACTCGGCAACATCATCGGTTATCTTCTTCCAGCGCAAGAGGAATCACTGTCCATAGCCGTGCGCGCCGCCTTCGATCTCGAATGATGACGACAGTGAACGGAAAGGATGAAACATGGCGCTGAACAATGGGGAGCAGTTCACGCTATTCGAGCTCGAGCCACCAGAATCCGCTACTCGTTCGGACGAAGTTCCCGAACCCGATCAGCCTTCTCTGTTCGACGTTGACGACACCGCTTGTCTCGAAACGGATTCCGGGGTTGCGGAGCACCCCCGGACCGACGACATCGTCGCCCCTCCGGATGAGCGCTCCAACGAAATGGAAACGGAACCCACCCAGGCGTCAGAACTCGACGCAACTGAACCGGCCGCCCTTCCTCCCGCCAGCGAGGCAGCAGACGGCCACGCCGTCATTGTCACAGCAGCCGGCACCTACACACCGTCTGGCCACACACTCACCGGCCCAGTCGATTCCATCGAAAAACTCGACAAACTCATCAGATGGGCAACGCTCACCCCGCTGGGCGCACCGGCACAGATCTGGATAGTCGGAATCGAAGCCTGCGAAATTCTCGGATGGATCATCGACCCAGGCAGCGAAGACGATGTCGATGACATGGAAATCCTGCGCACCCGCGCTGCCGAAGAACTCACCGCGATCCTCCATGCCACGCTGACCCCGATGCTGACCGCAGGATGGGAACTGCGCGGAGAACCCGGCCACGTTGTTCACCTCTCCCGCACCACCGGGAACTTCACATCCATGGTCGACATTTTCATCGAACCCTATGTGTGGACCTACTGGAACAAAGACTTCGGATGGGGCAATCGCGTGGGGGACATGGGGATCCTCGGATCACCCACCGCCGGAACCTACCTCCCCGACGACGACCTCCCCGCTGCGCGGGAACTGGGACGCCGACTCGCCTGGTGCGCACAACACCTCGGCGTGCTCCCCGGCCCCACCCCCGCACGCACCGGCGCCGCCATCGTCGACAAGATCAAACGCGACCGCACCCGCAGCGGTAAAGGAATCGTCGTCACTGTCGGTGGACCGGTCCCACCGCTGGACGGCGAACCCCGCGGAGATCTCGAACCTGCCGCCGGATGGACCCGCATCCCGGACCTCGAAGAACTCTCCGACGCAACACAACTGGTATCGATAGACCAACGAGCTGCGTACCTCGCTTCCGCTGGCATGCTCGAATTCGGCTACGGAAAACCTCGACATCTTCGCGGCGAGGACGCGCTCGACGCTGCCCGGCAATCGAAAACCCCGTTCGGACTCTGGCGTGTAACCCTCCCACCGGGTGACATGCTGGCGCTGCCACCCGCTCTACCGTTGCCTCACCCACACATGCTCGCCGACCAACCTGTGCAGACCTGGATCACCACCGTCAGCCTCGATGCACTTCAAACGTCCATCGCCGATGGCGGGATCGGTGCAGAACTCGACGACCTCGACATTGCAGAAGCGTGGGTCTACCCGCAGCAGGGTCGGGCCCTCGACAAGTGGGCGAAATTCTTGCGTGAAGCCCGCAAAGTTGCCGTCGACACCGGCGATGCAGCAATGAAACGGTTCATCGGAGCCTGCTACAAGGGTTACATCGGCCGAATGGTCAACCCCGACATGTGGACAGCCAAACAAATGCAACACCACCATCAACCGCTCTGGCGGGCAGCGATCATCGCACACTGCCGCTGGCGAGGCCGCCGTGTCGCGATGCGGATCGCACGCGAGACCGGGCGTTGGCCACTGCGCACCGTCACTGACTCCTGGGTCTACCCCCTGCCCCCGGGTATCGACATCGCAGACGAGAGTGACGCACTCGGGAAGATGACTCTGGAAAAGAGCGCCTCGCTCACCGAGGACATAACCGTCATGCTGACCGACGCGCGCGACACCCACGAGATCAACCTCGCACTCAAAGCTGCGTTCACCGACGAAGATGAAGGAAACATATAGTGGCCCTGCATCTTCCGAAACCGCGATCTACCAAACCTGCACAGAAGACCGTTGGCTTGGACGGACTCAACGTATCCGTCTCGACAGCAGCGACCAGTGGTGTCGAAAAATCGAAATCGGTCAAAAGTGGGGGATTAGCGGGACTCACCAGCAAAGTCTCCGTACGTCAGCTCCGTACTGAAATCGGTAAAGAAGGCCTACGGCAAGCAGCTGTCGACGCCGGGAGAAAGCCCCCCTCGGACCGAACACTGCGCCGTTGGGCGCAGCAAGGACGAATCCCGCACCCCGACGTCACCGAACGCGCCAGGCGGCGAGCCGCTATCGAACGCCTCGGTGGAATCGATGCTGTCGCACAGAAGATCGGCCGTTCACGATCAGCGGTCTCTCGGTACCGTTCCGGCGAAACGAACGAACTGCGCGCTGACGCGAAAAAGAAACTCA
The DNA here is from genome assembly GCF_001445685.1 of Rhodococcus sp. KB6. Classification (NCBI taxonomy): domain Bacteria; kingdom Bacillati; phylum Actinomycetota; class Actinomycetes; order Mycobacteriales; family Nocardiaceae; genus Rhodococcus; species Rhodococcus sp. KB6. The sequence goes on from NZ_LNAK01000004.1 coordinate 4,855, forward strand.
AAAACGTCAAAGCTCGCGACATCATGGACCGCGCCGGCGTCCTACGACCCGACGGGCAACCCAAAAAGGCCACCATCCGAGTCCGCGGGGGAGTGTCCGTCCGCAACGGTTCCGAAGAAGGTTACGACTATCGAGTGCGTACCCTGGACTTCGCGAACTCCGACAGCCCCTTCAGTCTCGACGAAACACGAGAACTCGCCATGGCTTTGGCAGGCGACGATCATGCCCGGGTGGTTGCCATCCTCGAACGTCACGCCACGATGGATTACCCGGAAAACAAGGGTTTCGACCAGTACGGCGACACTTTCGGATTTCACTTCGATTCCATCGAATCCGTCCACATCGACTGGACATAGAACTGCCCTGCCCCTCGACGCACCGGGCAGGACCAGGCATCGCGTTCGCAGACCCTCGTGCGAAACACCGATAGCGATCTCGGCACCAGAGGATACGTCGGCCAGGTTCGAGAATCGAATGGCGCCTCTCAGTCGGAGTTGTCAGGTTTGACGGGCAGTTGGGAGTCGAGTTCGGAGACAGTGGCTTCCACAGCTGCCGCGATCTCGTCGTCGGTAGGGACGAGATCGCGAACCTGGGAGGGGAGAGTCTCATAGGTGTAGTCGGCTACGGCGAGGGGTGCAGTTGTCCCGGCAAGTGAATACCGGACGACGTTGTCGTTGCGGCCGGCGCAGAGCAAGATTCCCACAGTCGGGGCGTGGATGTCCTTGTTGCGGAGGTTGTCGTCGATCCACGAAACATAGAAGCCGAGCTTCCCGACATACTCCGGCTCAAACCTGCCTACCTTCAACTCGACGACGACGAACCTCGCTTGCACCCAGTTGAAGAACAGCAAGTCGATATAGAAATCCTGATCACCGACCTCAAAATGGTACTGACGTCCAACAAAAGCGAACCCGTGTCCCAGTTCGAGGAGGAACTGCTCCAGCCGACGCATCAGCGCGGACTCCAGCTCCCGCTCCGCGACACGTTCGGTGATGTCGAGAAAATCGAAGACGTACGGGTCACGCACCAATTGCTGAGCGAGATCGGAATCCTCGGCCGGAAGATGGTCCTGAAAATTCGACGGTGCCGCACCGATCCTGCACCGTAAACCGCTGTTGATCTGATTTTGCAGCACATTGCGCGACCACCCGTGTTCAGCAGCCGTTGATGCATACCAGTCGCGGTCCGACTGGTTATCCAGCTTGTCGAGCAATACCGTCACATGACCCCACGGCAATTGGCCAACAGGTTGTTGGCCAATTGCATCGCGCCCCCAGATGCTCGCCATCTGCCGCATGTACTTCAGATTGGTCCGTGACAACCCACGCATGTCGGGAAAGGCCGATCGAAGATCGACGGCGAGCCTGTCGATCACCTTTGAACCCCAGCCCTCGGCCTCTTGACGCTGCACGATCGCATGCCCTATGTCCCAATACAGGCTGAGCAGTTCGGTGTTGACGATTCGGGTGGCGCGAACTCGCGCTTGCCGAACTTGCGACTTGAGATGGTCGAGAAGCTGGGCGTAGTCGGCGGGCAGTTCGGCTGGAGCATTCACCCATCCATCTTTACCCAGCGCTGCTGGGAACGCCCACCGGACATGCCCCCACTTCTTCACAGGGCGCATTGATCGGAGTGAATACGTCCAGCACCATAGCGGCCCTCACCTGAAATCGGGCGCGTCCGGCCTGTCCGCGCGCGGACAGGTACATCGTGTTTGCTGGTAGAGAAAGGTTCTGATGCCGTTCCTAGGTTCGACCATCCACCGTCCGGTATGCATGCTGATGACGGCAACAGTCGTCGCAGCCTCCATCGCTTTGATGTCGCCGGGCATTGCGTCCGCCCAATCAAACGGATGCTCGAAGACTTTCAACCTGTTCATCCCCGGAACCTGGGAAACCGCAGAAGACGCCGATCCCTCGATCGCGGTCGGTATGCTCAAACCGATCGCCCACAGCATCGCGGACACGAACGGTAGCGCGGCACAGGTCCACACTCTGCCGTACATGGCCCGAGCCTTCGACAACGGAAAAACCTACGCAGACAGCAAATCTGATGGTTTGACGAGGGCGAAGGACGTGATCGCCGAGATCGCAACGAAATGCTCCGACACCAAATTCACCATCACCGGCTATTCCCAGGGCGCGGACATCGCAGGTGATCTTGCCTCTGAAATCGGCAACGGCTCCGGCCCCATCAAGGCAGAGCAAGTCCTCGCGGTCGGGCTTCTCGCCGATCCCGGTTCCGGAACGAACGGCGAAGCAGTCATCGGCCCGAAGCCGTCAGGAAAGGGGATCGCCGATCCGCGGCCGCAGGGCATGGGGAAGCTCTCGGGCCGGGTCGCGTCGATCTGCGATCCGAAAGACCTCTACTGCTCGATCCAAAAAGGTTCGAGCCCGCTGCTCGGATCGCTGGGTTCAGTGCTCACCAAAGCTCCGAGTGCTGGAGTTGACGGCCAGGTAGGCGACAATTCACACCTGGCCACCGCGCTGGCGTCGGATTTCTCCCAAGCCGACCTTCCCAGCCTCGCCACAGCCACTGGCAATCTGACCAGTGAACTCTCGAAGACGGACGGCACAGTCGACCTCGAGAAGGTCGCCTCCAGCGCGAGAACGCTGGCGAACACCATCAGTCCGCTCGCGGAACTACTCGGCTCCGGTGCCGCCAATCCTGCGGCGAACGGGCAGCTCGCTGCAGCTCCCGCCGGATCAGCCGAAAAAAATGCCGGCCACGTTCTAGACAAGGCCGGAGAATCTGATCTCAGCAGTGCGCTCTCGACGGTGACGGCGATCGCCGACACCGCGAGCACGCTCGCCAGCAAGGGCTCCACGACGCTGCCGGCTTCATCTCCGGACCTGACCTCCCTGTCGACCGCTGCTGGCACCCTCGACAGTCAGATCGCCCCACTCGCCACGACACCGAGTGACGTCCTCGGATCTGCCTCCGGAGTCCTCTCCTTACTCAAACCCACAGTGCTCGTCAACCAAGTCCTGGGCGTCGCCACCGGCTTCACCTCCCTGGATATGCCTGCGATCCTGGCGAACCTGAACCTTCTTCCGCAGAAGGTCTCCGCGCTCGACGCCCACGGTGCCCACAAGGTCGCAGGGGATCTGAACAACCAGTTCTCCCCATTGGTGAAGATGGCCGCGGGTATCGATCTGAAATGGGTCTCACAGATTCTGTCGGCAATCCCGGATCCGTCCGGCTACTCAAAAGTGGCGGCGCTCGTCGCGTCGATCCTGGGAGGAGTCGACATCATCAACCTGGCAAACCTCGTCGGCCGGGTGCAGGAAATCGCTTGGGCCGCAGTCGAGAAGCTGCTTCCACCGCCGGGACAGCTCCCCGACCCGCTCGGGGCCGGAGCCGCCATGACCGGACTCGTCCCAGTCGGACTCGAACTCGCCACGGTCGCGGTCAACATGCTCGCCGGCAAAGCTACGAAGACTGATCCGACATTGCTCGGCAAGCAGGCCTCGACGTCCACCACCACTCAGACACAGAATCTGGACCTGCCAGCACTCGCCGGATCGTTGACCACGATGGCCAGCTCACAAGACCCCAACGACCTTGCCTCCTTGATAGGGGAGGGGTTCGCCGCAGCGTCCTTCTTCGCCTCCGGGGCACACCAGAACTACAACTCTCTCGTCGTCGACAACGCTGGCCGCAACGCGATCCAGTGGATCTCGGACTGGCTCAATCTGCAGATCGGACGCGCAGCATGAGCCGGCAACCCGCCCTCACTCCGACATTTCGAAGAAAAGAATCTAACGATCGGCCCCTCCTGGAGGGACGGGGCGGGCACGCGTGGTCAGTCCCCACCGCCGATCGAACCCACCTCCCCAATCTGACGAAGTAGCACATGTCCCAGATGGGGGAGACCGCGATACTGCCGAAGCGGGTGAGTTCGCTGTAGCGGCGGCGTATACGAGTGCGAGCTAGCCGCCATCTTGCAAACGCCGCCTCGTCAGATCGTGGCGCTACCCGTTTGAGTAATCCGGAGCTGGGTAGGTGCTCGTCATGGAGTCTTCGCGAATCGATGCCGAGATCACGTTGATGGTAGACGGCAGCAGCCACACCCTGACGGTCGACACTCGAACCACGCTGCTCGACGCGCTGCGGGATCGCCTCGGCGTGACGTCCCCGAAGAAGGGTTGTGACCACGGGCAGTGCGGATCGTGCACGATCCTCCTCGACGGGCGGCGCGCCGTTACGTGTTTGACGTTCGCAGTGGCACAGGACGGCGCACAGATCACCACGGCAAATGGTTTGTCGGGCCACGACGGTCTGCATGCCGTACAACAAGCCTTTCTCGACCAGGATGCGCTCCAGTGCGGGTACTGCACCCCGGGGCAGGTGTGCTCGGCAGTGGGGATGCTCGACGAGGTGAAGGCCGGGCACCCCAGTCACGTCACAGAGGACCTCGATGCTGACCCGGATCTGGACGACGCCGAGATTCGAGAACGCATGAGCGGGAATCTCTGTCGCTGTGCTGCGTACGGCAACATCGTCGCAGCGATTCGACAGGTAGTGCAGCCGTGATGCCGTTCGAGTACCGACGCGCCGAGGATGTCGACGGCGCGTTGGCCCTGGTGACTGAAAACCCCGGCGCCGCCTTTCTCGGAGGCGGCACGAATCTGGTCGACCGTATGAAACTCGGCGTGACCAACCCACGCATGGTGATCGATGTAAGTCGGCTGCCCCTCGCCGGAGTGGAGATGCTTCCGCATGGAGGAGTCCGCATCGGCGCGACAGTTCGAAACAGCGATCTCGCAGCCCACCCCGTCATCCGCCGCCGATACGCGGTGCTTGCTCGCGCTCTCCTGGCCGGAGCTTCAGGGCAGCTTCGTAATGCCGCGACAACAGCCGGCAATCTGATGCAAGCTACCCGCTGCGTCTACTTCCAGGACGTGACAACTCCGTGCAACAAGCGGGAACCCGGATCTGGTTGCTCCGCCGTCGGCGGCCACGTGCGCTACCACGCAATCCTGGGGGCTTCCGACAAATGCATCGCCGTGCACCCGTCCGACATGGCGGTCGCGCTGGCTGCGTTGGACGCCGTGGTCGTCGTAAGGGACCGCCGTGGCGAGCACAACATTCCTGTCAACGAATTCTACCGTCTCCCTGGAGATTCACCGGAACATGACACAGTTCTGAAACCCGACCAGTTGATCGTTGCAGTGGAGCTGCCCGTGCCTGCACCGGCGGCGCTGTCGACGTACGTCAAGACACGCGATCGCGCCTCCTTCGCTTTCGCTCTGGTTTCGGTTGCCGCTGAGATCGAACTCGAAAACGGTATTGTCGCGGGCGCCCGAATCGCCATCGGAGGCGTGGCGCACCGCCCCTGGCGCGCGTACAAGGCGGAAGAGGTCTTGCTGGGATCCCCGCCTACCGAGGAAGTGTTCGTGCAAGCCGCAGATGCCGAGTTGGCGAACGCGAACCCACAGTCGGGCAATGCTTTCAAGATTCCCCTGACACGCGGCGTCATGGTTTCGGTGCTGAGGTCACTCACCACCGGAGGGCCGACGTGATGAGGATGATCGAACCGGGCTACCTGGGAAATCCGATGGAGCGTCTCGACGGGTCCGCGAAGGTCACGGGGACGGCGCTCTACGCGTTCGAACATCCCGTGGAGAATCCCACCTACCTGCACGCCGTCCAGGCGACGGTTGCGCGTGGCCGCGTCGTCAGCATGAAAACGGAACTGGCAGAGGCACTTCAGGGTGTCGTCGCCGTGATCACCGTTTTCGATGCCCCACGCTTGGCGGATACCGAAGACCGAGAGCTGTCCGTACTCCAGGACCCAGCCGTCCACTTTCGCGGACAATTCATCGGTGCTGTGATTGCCGAAACACCCGAGACAGCCCGTCATGCAGCCGGGTTGGTACAAGTCGAGTACGACGAACTCCCTCATGATTGTGAGCTACGAGCCGATCGCGACGACCTCTACGCCCCGGAGGACGTCAACGGATTCGCGACCGACACGACCGACGGCGATGTCGAGTCGGCATTCGTGGCTGCGGATGTGACGATAGATCAGACCTACACCACTCCACTCGAACACAACAATCCGATGGAACCGCACGCCTGCATTGCAATCTGGGAGGACGACGCCGAGGGTGGGCGGGCGTGCGTCACCCTGTACGACTCTACTCAGGGCGTTCATGTCGTTCGCGAGACCCTGGCGCCCATGTTCGGGCTCGAACTCGAGCAGATGCGAGTCGTGGCGCCACATGTCGGCGGAGGGTTCGGTTCGAAGGGATCACCTCACGCGCACAACGTATTAGCGATTCTTGCTGCCCGCAGGACGGCGGGGCGACCTGTCAAGTTCGCGCTCACGCGGCAGCAGATGTTCGCGATCGTCGGATACCGCACATCCACCATTCAGCACCTGCGCCTCGGTGCGAACTCCCACGGTCTTCTGACGGCGATGTCCCACGACGTAATCGAGCAAACGTCGAAGATCAAGGAATACGCGGAACAGACTGCTGTTGCCACCCGGATCATGTACGCCACGCCTAATCGCTCTACCTCGCACCGGGTTGCAGCCCTCGATGTTGCAGTCCCGTTCTGGATGCGTGCCCCGGGCGAGACTCCGGGTATGTATGCGGTCGAGGTAGCGATGGACGAGCTTGCCGTAGCTTGTGGCCTCGACCCGATCGAACTTCGTGTTCGGAACGAACCCGAAGTGGATCCGGAGAGCGGAAAACCTTGGTCAGGGCGGAATTTGATCGACTGCATGTACGCAGGCGCGGAGAGATTCGGGTGGAAAGATCGGAGTCGGCGTGATGGACGACGTCCGGTGCGTGGTGGTCTCAGTCCGGACGGCAACTGGATGGTGGGTACCGGCATGGCAGCGGCAACCTATCCGGCAATGACGAACCCCGGTTCGAAAGCGCGCATCGTCTTCGGAGCCGATCGAATTTACACTGTTCAGATCGGGGCGGCCGACATTGGCACGGGAACCTGGACCGCTCTGACTCAGATCGCCGCCGATGCTCTCGAATGCCACATAGAGGAAGTTCGGCTCCAAATCGGCGACACCACATTCCCTTTCGCCACAGTTGCCGGTGGCTCCGCCGGTATCTCGTCGTGGGGCTCTACTATCGTCGCGGCTGCCCGTCAGTTCCGCGCGGAACACAGCGCCACTCCCCTTGCCGGCGTGGAGACGACAACTGAGACGCCGGAGAATCCGGACGAGGACGTTTACTCCATGCATTCATTCGGTGCTCATTTCGTGGAAGCGCGCGTACATCGCGAGACCGGCGAGATCAGGATCCCCCGGATGCTCGGTGCATTCTCGATCGGACGCGCAATCAATGCAAAAACGCTTCGCTCACAGCTCATCGGAGGAATGACGATGGGATTGTCGATGGCGTTGCACGAGGAAAGCTTCCGGGACAACAGGTTCGGCCACGTGATGACTCACGACTTGGCGAGCTACCACATCAGCACAAACGCGGATGTGCAAGACATCGAAGCCTTCTGGCTCGACGAGACTGACGCACACGTCAACCCGATGGGATCGCGGGGCGCCGGCGAGATCGGGATCGTCGGGGCAGCAGCCGCTGTTGTCAATGCTATCTACGATGCTACCGGTGTGCGGGTACGCGACTTGCCGGTAACAGCGGACAAGGTCCTGTTCAGATGAGTCTTCGGACGACCGTAGAAGGTTAAGGAGCAAGCAATTCTCGAGCATCCCCTCATTCAGCGATGTGAAAGCATAGGCTTGATCACAGCTCTGAAAGGCGCAGTCACCGTAGTCATCGCGTGGGTGATCGCGAACAGCGTCTTTCATAGCCCTGAAGCATTTCTCGCTCCGTACGCTGCACTCTTCATCATCGGGAACACCGTGCGGAACTCGATGCGGGTGGCCGCCCGCCAGGTCAGTGTGGTCGTCCTCGGAGTTGTTGTGGCCGCCGTCGCGGCGGTGACCCTTCCGACCGTCGCTGCATTGGCCATCGCAACGGGTGCAGGAATACTCGTCGGCCGCATTCCGCGGTTGTCGCCTGACGGGATTTGGGTCGCCGTCACCGCCGTATTGGTCCTTCTGTACGGAACAGCAACCAACCCGTACTTGGTGATGCACCGCATTGGTGACGTAGTGCTCGGAGTATTCGTGGGCATCGCGGTCAATGCCGTGTTGGTGCCGCCGGACTATCTCTCCGACGCCAGAGACCTCTTGGTGGCACGTACGCATGAGGTCGCGGACATTCTCCGACAGATGGCCGCGGACGTGAAAGCCATTGCTGGAAAACAGGGTTCATGGCGTCAACGCGCTCTGTCGGTGAACAAATCCGTTGCCGCGGAGACCGCGGTGATGGACGGTGAAGCCAGCCTGGTCGGAAACTTTCGCAAACGTGGGTGGTTGCGTATAGGAGGATCCGAGTTGTTTCGCCCGGCCGCCGAAGCACTCGATCGAGCAGCGCTACATCTCATGGGCCTGATCCTTGCCGTCGAGGACGGCGATTTCAACGAGAACGGGAGTTTGCAAAGTGCCGTCTCGGAGTTGCTCGAAGCGATGGCCATAGCCTTTGCCGATGCGGGAAGAGGTCCGGTGCACGACCCTACCGACCATCGTTCCGTCACGACCTTGCCCCTTGCCCGTGAAAGATTGACCGCACTCGAAAAGCTCGTGCAGCAGGGAACAGTCACAACGTCCGTCGCACCTTCGATAGTTCTCTCCAGCCGTGGGTTACTTGCGGCGCTCGCTGTCCTCGATCGAGAGGAGTACGGAAGCTAGGGGAGTCTCGACCGAGTTTCGACACCCGGCTCACTGGGTAGCAACTCGGGCATGGTGACACACACGGTTGATGCGGGCGACGCGCGTAAGCCTTCCGATCCGACCGACCTGACGGCGCAGTCGTGGAAGTTCGTAGCACGACGTTCTGCCCGAGAGTTCACTCGCGATCAGTGCACCGATCTGGCGGCGGCTTTGACGTACTACGCTGTGCTGTCACTGTTCCCGGCGCTTCTGGCGCTGGTGTCCCTGCTGGGAGTTGTCGGCCAGGGGCGTGCCAGTGTGGACACGGTGATGGAACTGGTAGCCGCTGTCGGACCGGACTCGGCCGTGGACACGATGCGTGGCACCGTCGAACAACTGGTGGCGGCCCCTACCGCCGGTTTCGCATTGATCATCGGTCTCGCGGGTGCGTTGTGGTCGGCCTCCGGCTATGTCGGCGCATTCGGGCGAGCGATGAATCGTATGTACGAGGTGGAGGAAGGCAGGCCGGTCTGGAAACTTCGTCCTCTGCAACTGGTCGTCACCCTCGCAGGACTTCTGTTGGTTGCCGCGGTGATCCTGATGCTGGTCGTCAGCGGACCTGTCGCCAAGGCGCTAGGTGATCAGCTCGGCATCGGAGACGGCGCGGTGACGACGTGGAATATTGCGAAGTGGCCCGTCATTCTGATCTGTGTCGCGTTGGCGGTGGCGGTGCTGTATTACGTGACTCCCAATGTGCAACAGCCGAAATTTCGTTGGATCAGCGTCGGAGCAGCACTCGCTATTGCAGTGTGGATCGTGGCTTCAGTCGGATTCGCTTTCTATGTAAGTCATTTCGGTAGTTACAACAAGACGTACGGATCGTTGGCCGGGGCGGTCATCTTCCTCCTCTGGTTGTGGATCACCAATCTTGCGTTGTTGTTCGGAGCAGAAGTTGACGCGGAACTCGAACGCGGCCGGCAGTTACAGGCCGGAATCGAAGCCGAAGAATTCCTGCGGCTGCCTCCTCGGGACACCAGCGTTTCGGAAAAGAACGCTCGTCTGCACGCACACGATATCGCCGCCGGTCGCGAACTTCGCGAAACGCACGGCGGCGAAGACAACGAAGGGACGTCGACCATGACCGAGCGATCCGATAGCCGGGCAACCGTTCCGAGCACCGCGCCGCCGAAAACTGTCGACACAGAGGGCGTAGACCCGCACGCACTGTCGACCGTACAACTCGTCGAGCGCCTCACCGAGCAGGTGTCCGACCTCGTACGGGCCGAAATGTCGCACGCAGTAGCCGAAGTCAAGACGAAGAGCACCCGGTTCGGTGTAGGGGTCGGTATCTCCGGCGCCGGCGCACTGCTGCTGCTGTACGGCTTCGCGGTACTTCTGGCGGCAGCAGTACTCGGATTGGCCACAACCCTCGAACCTTGGCTTGCAGCTCTGATCGTCGCGGCAATCGTGATCGCCATCGGAGCAATAACCGCACTCGTGGGAGCCAAACGAGCGAAGTCCGCGGCGCCACCACTTCCGGAAGAGACCGTCGAAAGCGTCAAAGCTGACATCGCTACTGCCAAGAAGGGCGTGAAATGAATCGCCCTGGGTTCGGTGGAGACTTCTGGCCTTGGAAACGAGGATGGAAGCATGCCGAATGAACGGGTGTCAGGGAGGCCGACGATGCGGCGGTATTCGCCGGAGGAGAAGGCCGGT
>NZ_LNAK01000038.1:0-5088 GCF_001445685.1 Rhodococcus sp. KB6
GTTATCTCTAGCGCCGCATCAGGATGAAGGCACGGTAGGCACGGCGTGTCGGTCGCCCTGTCCCTCATGGTTATCTAATAGCGTCTATGCCACAGGTGGGACAGCCATAGGAGTGGCGATGTCGTGTGCTGTAGAGAAGGTCATTTCACCGACGACGGGGCAGTCGGGTTGGGTGATCGTGGACGAAGAATCCATGCGCCCGGTCGCGGAGGCTTCCGAGTGGGTGCTGTTCATGCAAGGCGCCGGAAGGTCACCTCAAACAATCCGCGCATACGTTCCTCGGGTCTGTTGGTTCTTGAACTGGACTGCCGGTCGCGGACTGGATTGGCACGAGATTCGTGTAGGTGAACTCACTCGTTTCAAATTCGCCGTCGAACACACCCCAACCGTCCACTACCGGCTGCGCTCCGGCAGATCGGTCAACGCAGTGATGACCGCTGTCGTCGAATTCCTCAGGTTCTGCGGAATGCGTGGATTGGTCTCCGCAGATGTTGTTTCTGGGCTGTCCCAGCCCAAGTACCTGGCCTACGCACCCCGCGATTTCCACGAAGGTGAATCCGGTCAGCATCGGCTGATTCGTGCCAGAACCCTCAAAGCGCCGGAAGTCGTAAAGCCTCCGGAAATTATTACTGAAGAACAGTTTTCGCATGCTCTGAACTCCGCGAACACCGAACGAGACCGTTTTCTGGTGCTGTTGCTGGTTCGTTCCGGACTCCGAATCGGAGAGGCATTGGGTTCGCGCCGTAGCGACCTGCATTTCCTTCCGACCTCGGTTCATCTGGGATGCCAGGAACGTGGACCTCATGTTCATGTTGTTCGGCGTGAAGGCAATTCGAACGGTGCCCGCGCTAAAGGACAATCCCGAGTCGTACCGGTCAGCGACGAGGTGGTCACTCAGTATCGCGAGTACCTTCTCGAACGAGACAGCGTGCCCACCGCAATGACCTCGGACTTCGTGTTCGTCAACCTTCTCGGGCATCACGCCGGTTCGCCGATGTCGTATTCGAACGCAAAACAGATTGTGGAAAGGATCGGCAACCGTGCCGGTTTCCGATTGCGGCCCCACATGTTCCGGCATACGGCAGCCACAATCTGGACGCGCAACGGCACCGGTATCGACGTGGTTCAGTCGTTGCTCGGTCATGTGAGCCGAGCATCGACCGCGATCTATCAACACCCCGACGCGGAGGACCTGAGGGCGGCAGTGGAAAGAGTGGGCATATGAGCATCACCGCTCTACCCGTCGAGTCAAGAGCCCTCTCGACTGGAAACGAACAGACCTGGAAAGCGTGGTTGATCGAACGAATCGACCCGCAATGGCGAGTCGCGGAATGGGATTCACGCCGACAGGTATTCACCGGAGACGTCGACAACGAAATGACAGCGGTCTATCTGTGCCGAGTCGACCGATGCATGACGGTCGTGGAAATCTTCGACCGCCGTTGCAGGCGGTGCGAACGCCACCGCAAGCTCAACGGGACCTCACCTTCATTCTTCGACCGGACATTCGACCCCGATTCGGTTCCACGAAGAGACGAAAAAGCCTTTTCGAAAGTCGATTTCGAACTCAGTGAGGTGAACGGCACTGTTGCGGCGGAGATTATTTACGGAGTGCAGCAGCGTGACCGTGATCAGATCATCTTGGTTCCGATGCGGATCCGCAGCATAGTTTCCCACCTCCCACCGGATTGTCGCTCACTGCTCGATGTCGCCGGAAATCGCCAGTTCGAGAAGGCACTCGGAGCTGCAGCCGGTGGTGTGTTCCGGTCGTTGGTCACACATCTGCAGCGGGCGCACGTCGTGTACTCCGGTACTGATCCCACCATGGCCGACGTGTGGAAACCTGCCGTCGTGGGCCTGCAAGCTGCTCCGGACCGGCGATACAGTGCGGCCGGTGGCGTTGTGGACTTCCGAGAGATCAGACAGCGATGGCTTCGAGAGATCACCAAACAATTCGGCCGCGAGGTACGCCCACCCGTGACGACACTGCGGCACACCGTTCATGCCGCCGAAATCGCTTCACGGCAACTCTCGCTGCGCACGAACGGCGATCACCCCGAACTACTCGACCACGGTGACATGAGCGCTGTCGTCGAGGGTTTCCGCACCAGCGCCGATCGAGAGGGCAAGCCCCATTCCTTCACCCATCGACGATCATTGCTCGGGTGGTGGCGCCGACTTCTCGAGTTCTCACGCCGCACGGGCGCAATGGATGACATCCCCGGCTCCTTCGCACTCGATCTGCGTTCGCACACAATTGCCCAGGTCGAGACCAGCGAGGACGACTTCGGACGCACGATCCCCGAACATGTCATCGCACAACTCGATCAACACCTCGAGCTGCTGGGTAGGCACTCCACGTACTCCGCGCCGGGCTGGAACCCTGACGACTACGCCATGATGTATCAGACGGTCTACCAGATCATCCGGGACACCGGTCGACGCCCGAGTGAGATCGTCGGGCTCAAACGCTCATGCCTGGACTGGGTCGACGGCAAGCCCACACTCGTCTACGACAACCGTAAACGTCGCAGAATGGGGCGTAGATTGCCGATCAGCACTGCAACGGCAACCGTGATCGACCAATGGCTCGACCACCTTCAATCGCTGTCTGTTCCGGACACACTGTGCGACTGGCTCTTTCCCACGCCGGGAACCCGCAACAACATTCGCCGCGGGCACTTGAGCGGTGCGCAGTTCGGGTCCCGGGCCTTCGCCATCTGGATCGATGCAATCCCGGAACTTGTCGACGAAAGACTCGACGATGACGGAAACCCAGCTCTCTACGACAGATCAATGATCACTCCTTACGGATTGCGGCACTCCTACGCTCAGCGGCACGCTGACAACGGCACACCGGTGGACGTCCTACGCGAATTGATGGATCACCGCAGCGTCGACACGACCATGGGATATTTCTCCGTCACACTCAAACGTAAACGCCAAGCCACCGAGGAGATTTCGAAGTTCGCGATCGACAGGCACGGACGACCGGCGGGATTCACGTCGGTAACGGAGTACGAGCGACAGTCGGTGGCCGTGCCCTTCGGAAACTGCACCGAACCCTCGAACATCAAAGCCGGCGGCCAACACTGCCCGATCCGATTCCAGTGCGCAGGATGCTCCTTCTACCGACCGGACCCGTCCTACCGGCCCGCAATCGAGCAGCATCTCGCAGAGCTGCGCACAGACAAAGAAACTGCAATCGCCACCGACTCCGCGTCGTGGGTGATCACCAACTTCGACGCCCAAATTCACGCGTTCACGGACGTCATCTCGTCGATGGACGCAATGCTTGCCGACCTGCCCGCAGACCAACGCGCGGTCATCGACAACGCCTCCCGCGAACTGAGGAAAGCGAGGACCGCAGCTGCCTTCATACCGCTCGAGTCCGTAACCACCCACACGAACGAGGACGAACAACGATGACTGCCGATGACCGTGACATACGAACCCAACGGCTCATCGCCTCCCGTCGACGTGACAGCGCTGACAAACAACGCAGAACGCTGACAGTCATCGCCGACCTCTCATCCGCTGGCGAACGCATCAACATCAGCGAAATAGCGCGTCGCGCAGGCGTTTCTCCATGGTTCATCTACAACACCGCAGCAATTCGAACCGCCGTCGAACGCGCCACAGAAGAGCACTCCCACACCGCCACCAGAAGCAGCGCCGGACGCACGTCCGCTACGGCGGACAGTCTTCACGCCGAACTGTTGATGGCGCGTGAGGAAGTTCGGGCGCTACGAACGGACCGAACCAAGCTCGAGACCAAAGTGCAACTACTACTCGGCAACCAACTCGAACACCTGCCGCACGACACACTGCTCGCCCGTATCCACGAGCTCGAACAGATAGCAGCCGAGCTGCGCTCGGACCTCGACTCCGAACGCAGACGCGCCGACACCATGACAACACGAACCGAAGAACTCCAGGACGAGCTCACCGCCGCCCGCGCCTCACTCAAAAGGATGGTTCAAAGCGTTTCTCCAGCACGACGAATCGAAGCAATCGGCACATAAGAACACACCCCAGCAAGCATCGGAATCTACGCGGAACTGTGAATCAACACGCGGACAATACGGCAGACATCGCATCCTTCTCTGCTTGAGTCACCCACAGGCGGTAGACCGACTTCACCGTGATCTGCTTCGAGACGTAGGTGCATCGGTACGCCTTGTTCGGGGGAAGCCAGGATGCGGCATCGGAATCAGACTTCTTCGCGTTCGTCGGTCCATCCACCGGGATCAGATTTCGGGGATCGTTCGCCAGATTCGTGCGCTCCTGAAGACTCAATTGTTGCGCACCCTTCTGCCACGAATCGCTCAACGCGACCACATGGTCAATCTGAACTGCAGTCGAAGTATCCTGTCCCCGAACAAAATTGATCGTCTTTCCAGTGTAAGGATCAGCCAACGTGCCAGAGAGAACAACACATTGCTTCTTTCCTTCTTTGAAGACCACGTCAGTCAGCCGCGAAGCCAACAGATTATTGCGCGTATCGCACCCGTCATGCCCGAACTCCACATCGACATCATCAGACCATGCCTGACCGAACTGATCTCTGCTGTAACCAGTTTTCGGAGCACGCCCCTTCACCGGAAGCGTCTCCAACAGCGCAACGGAAGAAGCCACATCAACATCGTGCTGACCGACAGAGCTCTCCACAGACAACGATCCTGCTGGGATCACATCCGCCAACGTCGTACTGCAACCGGAAATCGACAACCCGACCAAGGCAGTGACGGCAACCAGGAGGGAACGGGAACGCACCAAGCGACTATGCAACGTGAAACTCCTAAATCATATGCAGTGCAGAGGATCTACACTCTTATCAACAAAACTCATGAGGATGATGTCGGGAAAACCCGACATCAGACCAGTCGTGCTACACATCCACCGAACCCAATCAACCGGCCACATGCGTGATTGAACATGCCATCGTCCCTATCCGTGCGGTCGAATCGGTCGACCGTCACACGACCTGACCATCGTCACTCACATAACTCACACCGTCGACATCGAACGATGGAGCCCCTACCAGCGAGGTTTTGAGATATGTCAAAACTGCGTGCAGATAATGCG
>NZ_LNAK01000039.1:0-1749 GCF_001445685.1 Rhodococcus sp. KB6
CCATGTGACGTGCCCCGGCTTCCCGGACGGTCGGGGTTGGGTGGCTGTGATGTCGCTGCGTTCTCGTCGAGGGGGTCAGCAGACCCGATCAGGGTCGATTGGGATGAGACGCGAAGGCGGTCAGGTCAGGGCGGCCGAAGCCGGCCGGCGGGGTAGCGTTGGTCACGTCGAGGTCTTTCGGATGGATGGCGTAGGAACCTCCGTCGTCGGGAGACCTCGACGTCTACCTGCGGACCGACCCGCCCGGCCGACCTACACCCTCATCTGGGAAGAGCCGCTATGCGTATCTCCGGTCCTCTACCGATCGAACATCTCATGCCGCAAAAGTGGGAAACACATTGGCCCATCCTCACCGATTCCACAGAGTTGAGAGAAGCTGAAACTGCCCGACGTGAGCGTCTCGTTCATACGATCGGAAATCTCGCCTTGGTCACGACGAAACTCAATTCTAAACTTTCCAACAGCAGTTGGCAGACCAAACGCGCAGCGATATTGTCGCACAGCGCTCTCGCGCTCAATCGGTCTCTAAGTGCCGAATGGGGACCAGACGAAATTCTCGACCGATCGTCACAATTGGCAGATGCAATCTGCCGAGAATGGGCACGACCGGAGAACGGAGTAAAAACTCCGCCAGTTATGGGAGCGGTACCTTCGGTCAGTGAACTGCGCATTAATGAAGTTGATTCCACTGTCCATGCCGATAATTCTGATACTCGGCGCGCTGGGCGCTCCGAAGATGGAACCAGTTCGGGACGAAAGATAGCCACTCATATCAACGAAGTTTTCGAACAGTATCCGATCGGGACTGTGCTCACGGTCGCTCAGTTGCGCGCGCACGCGACATCTCAATATGCGGCGGGAGAAGCAAGCTCTGGGGCAATAACGAACAGGGTCAAGGCGGATGACGTGGAGGGAATATGTCAAGGCGGATGACGTGGAGGGAATATCAAGAGTGGAAGGCGTTTCGCCCCTTTGTGCGCAGAAAGTTTCAAGCGCAATCCATGATGCCCATGGCATGCCCGTATAATTTTCAACATTTCATTCTTTGTGGGCGCGGGCGTAGCCGCTGATATTTCGGGGCAGGTCACTGGGCTCAAAACTTGAGCCCAGCTCGTAGCCGATGCGCTTCGCAATGGTGAGGCTTGCAATGGTGAGGCCCAAGTTTTGGTACGTACGTCTGAGACGCGATGAGAACCTACCGATGTGGGGCGACGGTGCCGCCTGTCAGCCGGCCACGGTATGAATCAGGGATGACACGCACGGATGAGACATGGTTTCGGCTTTTGCAATGGACTCAGGACCAAGCCCCGTCCGAGCGTCTTGCGGCACACATACTCTCGTATTCCGGTTTCGAGGACATCGACCCGTCACATCCACTCGGAGGCAAAGACGGAGGACGAGATGCCTCCTGCTCCAAGGCCGGTCGCCCGTGGATCATGGCCGTCTACTTCCCCCGTGATCAGAAGACATTTAGTGACATCAAAGCCAAAGTCGAATCCGACCTCGCCGGCGCTCTGAAGCACGCTCCCTACGGGCTTGCCTTCATCACCAACCAGGAGCTCAGATTGAGCGAACGTGCCGACCTGATGGCGCTCGGGGCGGACGCCGACGTGATACTCGACCTTTTCCACCTAGATGTATGAGGAACGGACGTTAGTTACGCGGTGCCGGCGGTAAGCGGCGGGCGGTCGTCCTCCGCGTGTTGAATGCGGTCGATGATAATTGTAGTGAACGTTCCAGATTTCCACG
>NZ_LNAK01000040.1:0-2145 GCF_001445685.1 Rhodococcus sp. KB6
GGTGTCGATGTAGCGTTGCAGCCATTTCAGGGCGTCCAGGCGCGATTTGACCGTGCTCCACGAGTACCGCTCCGTGGTCAGGCCCGCCGAAAGCCAGTACTTCGCTCCTTCACGCAACCACAGGCTGGTCAGGTTGGTGAAGTGCATTGTCGTGCGACCTTGCGGTTCGTGGTCGCGTTGGGGCACCCTCGGGTCGAGGCTGGGATTCCAGACGTTCAGCTCCCACCACGGGCCGCGGTGATAGGCGTACCCGAGCACGGCGGCCATGTGCCCGAGGCGGTAGGTGCCGCCTTTGAACGCAGATTCGCCGATCTTCGCACCGCGCATCTGTGCTTTCCGTGCGGATCGCACCCACTCGTCAGGCGAACGGTGCAGCAGCGATTGCGCCGACCGGCACTCGTCGTCGTGATTCATCGCGGCGCGCAGCAGGATGAAGGCGGCATTCGTCTCGATGACGCGGACGAAGTGACCCAGCTCGATGCGCCGGTGGATGATCCAGGCGATCTCCCAGGTCATCGGCTCCGGCAAACCGCGGAAGTTCAGGTAGCAGGAGGTCCAGCTCCCGCCGACGTTGACTTCGCGGATCGCCGGTCGGTAGTGCGCCGGCATCGTCTTCTTGTCGAAGTGATCGCTGCGGCATTCTTCGGGCAGAGAGTCCCAGAGCCTGCGGGCGATGGTGAGGTCGAACATGTCCGCTAGTGCCAACCCCGGGTCGATCTGGTGCAGTCTCTTGGGGCTGCGCGACCATGACGTGATGGCGGGATCGGTTGCTGGGCTAGACATTCGGGTACTCCCATCCGGCGACGTATTCGCGCCAATTCGCTACCGAGGCCAGCTCGGCGTCCTCGGTGACGTGGCCGTAGATGTTCATCGTGGTCTGCACGCTCGCGTGTCCGAGGCGGCGGCTGACGGTGTGGACGGGACTCCCCGCCAGCAACAGCGCGGTGGCGTGGGTGTGCCGAAACCAGTGCGGTGTCATCAGGTTCGGGAGGGCGGTGTCGTGATGCTTCATCGAGCGCAGGTGCGCATAGACCGACTCGGTACGCAGGGGCGCGAACAGCGGGTTCCGCATCACGTTGCAGAAGATGTAGCTGCTGTCCCAATCATCGAGGGCGACATCGGCGCCTCGGTCGCACAGCCACCACACGTAGTCGGCGTAGAGCCGGTCGAGCCGCGACCCGATGTGGACCTCGCGTTCCCCGGACTTGGCGGACAGGCCGTACGGGTGTGGCCTGCTCACGATCGCGACCCGGGCGCTCTTGCCGCCGATCCCGGTGTTCCAGTCGCGGTGCTCCAACGAGAGGGCTTCGCCGATCCGCATGCCCGATTCCGCCAGGACTGCCCACAGGAACCGATATCGCAGGTCACCTCTCCACTCCTCGAGTGTTGGGTCGTAGGTGGCCTCGGCGCCTTGGAGGGCGTCGATCGTGGTCGGCGCCAGAACCGGGATGGCCTTGCGGGCGGCGCGGATTCGGATGGCGGCGCGCTTCTGTGGCGCTCGCCTGGCCACGTGCTCGAGGAACGAGAGGTAGCGGCCGGATCGGACGTGGGCTTGCTTCCACAGGAACGGCGCAGCGTCTGTTCCGCTGTCGGCTTGGTAGCGGTAGAAACTCATCACTGCGCGCATGCGGAGATTCACCGTGCTGTCGCTGAGCGTCGGTCGGGGGCGGAGTTCGCGGATCGGCGAGTCCTGCTCGCCGTAGCGCAGGGCCGAGATGAAGTCGCCGAAGTCGTGCAGCTTCACCGCATCCCACGACGTGCCGGTCACTTCCAGGAACGACCACCACTGGGCCAGGCTCTGTGCGTAGGCGCGGGTGGTGTTCGGCCGGAAGTCGATTTGCCGCCCGTACTCGAGGTAGGCCTCGACCGGCTCAACGAGACCGAACGATCTGTCGATCACCGTCCAGGTCGTTGTACCGTCGTTGAGAGTGACACGTTGCGCTGTAGCCATCAGCCCGCTCCCGTTCGTCTGAAGTCGAAGCTACGCCCGGCGCTGCCTAATTCGAGGCACCCGAACGGCGCGTGTCGGCGGTGTCATCGGCGTACCTCGCTGCCTGCAGATAACACCGTCGCCCACATATCCCGAATCCGTGGAAGGAAGCCCAGGATGATGTCAACGGCACTACCTACTAGCTACGGATTACA
>NZ_LNAK01000041.1:0-12938 GCF_001445685.1 Rhodococcus sp. KB6
TGATCCGTCGTCGTTGATTTCGCGTCAGATCGGGTTCTGGGAGTCGGCGTTGGCGGGGTTGCCGGATCAGTTGGATTTGCCGGCTGATCGTCCGCGGCCGGCGGTGGCGTCCAATCGTGGCGCCAAACACGCTTTCGTTATCGACGCGCCAGAGCATCATTCTTTGAAAAAAATTGCCCGTGAGTCGAATTCGTCCTTGTTCATGGTGGTGCATGCGGCGTTGGCGGTGTTGTTGTCGCGGTTGTCGGGGACGTCCGATATTGCGATCGGTACTCCGGTGGCGGGTCGTGGTGAGCAGGTTCTCGATGATTTGATCGGGATGTTCGTCAATACGTTGGTGTTGCGGACCGAGGTGGATTCTTCGGAGTCGTTCTCGGGGTTGTTGGGTCGGGTCCGTGAGGGCGATCTGGGTGCGTTTGCGCACGTAGATCTGCCGTTCGAGCGGTTGGTGGAGGTGCTCAATCCGGCGCGGTCGCAGGCGCGTAATCCGTTGTTCCAGGTGATGCTGTCGTTCCAGAACATGGAGCAGTCGGTGCTTCGACTTGGCGATCTGACAGTTGCGGGAATCGACGCCAACACGGTGGCGGCCAAGTTCGATCTGCAGCTGACCATGGTCGAGCAGTTCGACGAGGCGGGTGCCCCGGCGGGGATGGCGGCGCAGTTCACGTACGCGACGGATCTGTTCGACGAGTCGACGGTGGCAGGCTTTGCCGGCAGGTTCGGGCGCATCCTTGCTGAGATCACTGTTGATCCGTCAGTTCGGTTGGGTGATATCGACGTACTTACCGCTGCTGAGCGCAGCAACCTTCTCAGCTGGTCCGCTGGTGGGCGCACAGCGTTGGCAGGCGCGTCCTTGACTGCGATGTTCGAAGAACAGGTTGGGCGGACGCCTGATTCTCTTGCCGTCGAGTGCGATGGCGAGGCGCTGACCTATGGGCAGCTCGACGCCTACGCAAACGTGGTGGCCGAGCGATTGACGGCGGCCGGCGTCGGTCCGGACGACGTCGTCGCGTTGATCGTGCCGAGGTCGGTCGAGTGGGTCGTAGGTATGTTGGCGGCGTGGAAGGCGGGTGCTGCGTACGGGCCGATCGATCCGTCGTACCCACAGGATCGGATCGAAGCGATAATCGCCGACACCGGTGCCCGATGCGCGGTGAGTACGACGACTCTCGATCTGGCGGTGGACGTGATCGTCCTCGACAGCATCATGCGCGATTCGCCGATGGTGGAGAGGCCGACGGATCGATGGCGTGAACTCGGTGCGGGGGACCGCTTGGGGTATGTCATTTCGACATCCGGTTCGACGGGTCGTCCGAAGCCGACGTTGGTGCCGATGGCCGGCATCGAGAACACGGTGGCCTGGTACCGCAGCGAGTTGCCCGAAACTGGTGGTCTATTGATCGCGTCGTCACCGAGTTTCGACTTGACGCAGAAGAACGTCTGGGCAGCGTTGAGCAGCGGTCGGAGCGTAGTGCTTGCCTCGGACGGTTTCGATCCGGATGCGATCGTTGCTCGCGTCGGGCACGGTGACGTTGCAGTGGCGAACATGTCGCCGAGCGCGTTCGAAGCCGTGGTGGATTCCGACGAGGAGTCTGCTTTGAGCGTTCTCGATGTTGTGTTCCTTGGAGGCGAGTCGATCCGGCTTAATCGTCTTGGCAGTTTGTTGTCAGGCGGAGTACGCGTGGTGAACAGTTACGGCCCGACGGAAGCGTCGGACGTGGTCTCGTTCCACGCGGTGACTGCGCATGACACCGTCAGCGTTCCGATCGGTGCACCGGTGCCGAACATGGATCTGTTCGTTCTGGATCGGTCGTTGGGTATGGTGCCGCCGGGCGTGATCGGCGAGTTGTATGTCGGTGGTGTCGGTGTCGGTCGCGGATACGGAAACCGAGCGGCGTTGACGGCGGAGCGTTTCGTCGCCAACCCCTTTGCGGGCGGGGAAAGGGGCGCCTCAGATGGCGGCAGCAGGTTGTATCGAACCGGCGACCTCGTCAGGTGGAACGGTCGGGGCGAGCTCGAGTACATCGGCCGATCGGATTTCCAGGTCAAACTGCGGGGGCAGCGTATCGAACTCGGCGAGATCGAATCTGCTCTGATCTCGCACGAGGCGGTTTCAGATGCGGTGGTCGTCCTGCACAGCGATGCGACGTTCGGCGACAGCCTGGTCGGGTATGTCGTGGGAACTGCAGTAGATGCGTCGGAAGTTCTGGAGTCTGCCCGGGCCGTGCTTCCGACGTACATGGTGCCCTCGAAGGTTCTTGTCCTCGACGAGCTTCCACTCAATGCGTCGGGCAAATTGGATCGAAAGGCTCTCCCGTCACCGGTATTCGAGGCAGCAGAGTTTCGGGCGCCGGTCACAGCGGTGCAGGAAATTGTTGCGTCGGTGTTCGGAGATGTGTTGGGCGCGGAGCGGGTCGGTCTGGATGACGATTTCTTTGCGCTGGGTGGTAATTCGTTGATCGCTACCAGGTTGGCAGCAAGATTGGGGCAGGCACTCGATGCGCAGGTCCCGGTGCGCGTGCTGTTCGAGAACTCGACAGTGGAAGGTTTGGCTGTAGTAGCGCAAAAGACCGCAGGTTCCGGTGCGAGGATGGAGTTGGAGGCGCGGGAACGTCCAGAACGTCTTCCTCTGTCCTTGGCCCAGCAGCGAATGTGGTTGATAAACCAGATGGATCCCGGTTCTGCGGCATACAACATTCCGTTGGCTCTGCGATTGACAGGGAACTTGGATGTCGCGGCTTTGCGCCAGGCTCTTCACGACGTTTTGGTTCGACATGAGTCGCTCCGGACCAGCTACCCGAGTGACATCGAAGGGCCGGTTCAGAAAATCGTCGCGATCGACGAACTCCTTTCGCCTCTCGAAACGATTCAGGTGGACGACGAGGCCGCGGCGTTCAATCGCGTCGTGGAGTTGGTGACGACCGGATTCGACGTAGCTCAGGAGGTACCTGTACGCACTGGGTTGCTCGAGTTGGGCCCGGCAGACTTCATATTCGTCTTGGTCGCTCATCACATCGCCGCTGACGGTGAATCGATGGGACCTCTTGCCCGAGACATGATGGTCGCCTACGAGGCTCGCGTGCGCGGCACCGCGCCGTCGTGGACGCCGTTGACTGTTCAGTACGCGGACTTCGCGATCTGGCAGCGCGAAGTACTCGGTAGCGCTGGCGAGGTCGGCTCACAGGCTGCACGGCAACTCGACTTCTGGCGCCGGACGTTGGACGGTGTGTCGTCGACGCCCGGATTGCCTTCCGACCGTCAGCGACCCGCGCAGATGTCTGCACGTGCCGGTGTCTCGGAGTTCTCCGTCAACGCGGAGACGGCGGCGCGGCTCAACGAGATTGCGCGCGAACACAACGCCACATTGTTCATGGTTGTGCACGCTGCGCTTGCAGTACTCATCGCACGGTTGAGTGGAAGCCGAGATTTCGCGATCGGAACGGTAGTGGCCGGGCGAGGTGAGCAGCAACTGGACGACATAGTCGGAATGTTCGTCAACACGCTTGCACTCAGGACCGCTCCGGATCTCGGAGCGGGATTCGGCGACTTGGTCTCGCTCGTCCGAAACGTCGATCTCGAGGCATTTGCGAACGGAGACATCCCGTTCGAGGAAGTAACCGGCGCCTTGTCGGCGTCAGCGAGCGAGCTCTTCCAGGTTGCACTGTCGGTCGAACCGATGGCAGGAGCCTCGTTCAGTCTGCCGGATTTGAAGATCACGGCTGTCGAGGGTGTGGAGGCGACTGCGAAGTTCGACCTCCAACTCAATCTCAGTTCAGATCCGGTAACGGGAGGGTTGCTCGGCCATTTGGTTTTCGCTGCGGACCTTTTCGACCAAGCAACCGCCGACGCACATGTCGAGCGCTTCGTCCGCGTTCTAGATCGGGTCTCCTCGGATCCTTCACGTCCGATTGGTGACATCGAACTGCTCACCGACTCCGAACGAGCAGAAGTCCTCGGCTCCGTGGACACAACGCCGCCCCCGGCCGTTGGCGCTCCGACGGGCCGACTCGTGCCACAGCGATTGGCAAATTCCGTAGAGGCTGATCCTGATGCTGTCGCAGTCGTGTGCGATGAGGAGGAAATGACTTACCACGAGGTCGATGCACGATCATCTCGCCTCGCTCGCCACCTGATCAATCTTGGGATCGGTCCGGGCGACACGGTGGGGATCACAGGATTGCGTGGCATCGAACTGGTGGTGGCGGCCTGGGCGCTGTCCAAAGCCGGCGCGGCAGCTCTGGTAGGAGCTACAGGAGCAGCACGTGGGACAGAAACGGCTCCGAGTGTGGCCTTGGCGTTGATTTCGGGTGAGGCCGAATCTGACGTACCGCTGGACACGAGCCTCGACTTGGACCAGCCAGATGTTATCGAGTTGGTGGCGTCGTACTCGAGTCGTTCCGTGAACTACACGGACCGGCTTCGTCCGCTGAGCGCGGACGACATCGCGGTCGTGGTTCCCGGTTCGCACCCTGGCCAGATCACCCATGGAGAGCTCGC
This sequence comes from Rhodococcus sp. KB6, assembly GCF_001445685.1. NCBI lineage: Bacteria > Bacillati > Actinomycetota > Actinomycetes > Mycobacteriales > Nocardiaceae > Rhodococcus > Rhodococcus sp. KB6. The sequence continues at coordinate 4,498 of NZ_LNAK01000041.1, forward strand.
AGCGAAGTTGGACGCGATGTCGCAGAAGCACGATGTCGACTATGAATCGCGTTTGATGTACTTCGGTCCCGAGGAAGACGAAACATCGATTCTGACTATTCTGCTTGGCGGAGCGGTCGGTGGCGTCGTACTGCTGTACTCGGAAGCGGCGAAGGACGCAGAGGTACAGGAGCTACTTGCAGAGGAGTGGGTTTCGCACGCGGTTGGTCCGACAGACGTCTTCACAGGTGTTGTCGAAGGAGCTTTGCCAGATCTACGCCTGGCGTGTGATCCCGCGACGTGGACTCTGAGCTGACGCCGCCGTTCACGAAGTTGATGGACTCCCATATCCCGAACAGTCCGATGATGTCCACTCCGCGACAGCTGTAACAATGGTTCGGTGTGTCCGATCAACTATTGGGGCTTTACCGGGACGTCGAACGCGATTTGCCCAGGTCAAGGGTAGAACCTCGGAAGTGATCGGATTCCTGCGAATACTGATCGAACTGCAGTACCAAAGCGAAGGTGAAATTGTCTTGACGCAGCACGTGTTCCTCCAGCATGCCGTTCGAGTGCAGGTCGTGACCGCATGAGCTCCGATGGTGTGACGCCAGGGACTTCGGTAGCTCGCAAGGCACGTCGAGAGCGTCCGGCACGCGGCCGTCGTGCCAGCACCTCGTTGCTTCCGCAACTGCTGGCGGCGGCCGTCGAGCTGGGGCCCGAGCGGGAGGCGTTGCGGTTCGAAGGACGTTCGCTGTCATACGCAGAGTTGGACGAGCAATCGTCTCGTTTGGCGAGATTGTTGATCGCCGGCGGCATGGGGCCAGAGGATCGGGTTGCAATTTCGATACCGCGGTCCATCGAGTCCGTTCTGGCACTGTGGGCAGTCGCCAAGTCCGGCGCCGCCTTCGTCCCGGTGGATCCGAACTATCCAGCCGATCGCGTGGCCTACATGATCAGCGATTCTGGAGTTTCGGTCGGGTTGACCACTAAGGGTGCACGCGCCGGGTTAACCGACTCGGTCGGGTGGATCTCGATCGATGCTTCGGACACTGTCGAGTCGTTGGCCGCTGTCTCCGGCGCGCCAGTGACGTATGACGAGCGGGTAAGGACACTGCGTGAGCAGCACGCCGCGTACGTCATCTACACATCCGGCTCCACAGGGCGACCCAAGGGTGTTGTTGTTTCGCATTCGGGGCTAGCCGTCCTGCAGCGAGAGCAAATTCGCATGCTGTCGCTCGACGGCAATTCGCGGGTTTTGCACTTCACGACTCCAAGCTTCGACGTATCGATCTTCGAACTACTCGAGACGATCGGGGCTGGCGCCGTCATGGTGATTGCCCCATCGAGCATCTACGGTGGGCCCGAGCTAGCCGAGCTGATCAAGACAGAGCGAGTGACGCATGTCGGCGCTACTCCTTCGGTGCTCGCATCGGTGGATCCATCTGGACTCGACGATGTTGCTGTCGTCGTGGTCGCGGGTGAAGCGTGTCCGCCAGAGTTGGTCGCGAAGTGGGCGCCCGGACGCCACTTTGTCAACGCGTACGGCCCGACCGAGATGACGATCGTCACGAACATGACGGAACTCGGCGCGGGTGATCCCGTCACGATCGGTGGTCCGATTCGTGGTGCAGCGTCTTTGGTATTGGATGCCCGCTTGCAGCCTGTACCGACGGGGACTACGGGTGAGCTCTATCTTGCAGGGCCGCAGGTTGCGCGCGGATACCACAATTTGGCAGGTATGACGGCCGATCGATTCATCGCGAATCCCTTTGGGGCACAGGGTGAACGAATGTACCGCACGGGGGACGTGGTGCGGTGGACGGAAAGTGCTGCCGGCGATCGTAGCGTCGAATACGTCGGACGGTCCGATTCCCAGGTCAAGATCCGTGGCTTCCGCATCGAGTTGACTGAAATCGACGCGGTCATCGCACTCGACGAACGGGTCGAGTTCGTGACAACGCTCGGGCGAGTGTTGCCCAGCGGTGAAACGGCTCTCATCTCTTATGTGCTTCCTGCAGTTGGAGCCGTGCTGTCCGGGGATGACGTCCTGGCAGTGGTCAAGACGGATCTTCCCCGTCACATGATTCCGGCGGCTGTCGTTGTCATCGACGAGATTCCCTTGACGCCAGTAGGAAAGCTGGATTCAGCAGCACTTCCTGATCCCGTATTCGAGGCCCGAGAGTTTGTAGCGCCATCCTCCGATGGTGAGGTCGTGGTCGCGCGCATATTCGAAGAACTCTTGGGGGTGGACCGAGTCGGCGCTGACGACGACTTCTTCGAACTCGGCGGCAACTCGTTGATTGCTGCGAAATTGGCCGGGCGTCTCAGTGCGGCTTTCGATGTGCGGGTTCAGGTCAAAACGCTCTTCGAGTACTCGACAGTCTCCGGTCTTGCATCTGTTTTGTCAGATTCAGCGGGGCGTGTGCGAATTGCCTTGGCCCCTCGCTCTCGTCCGGAGCGGATACCTCTTTCCCTTGCACAGTCGCGGATGTGGTTCTTGTCGAGATTCGACTCTGTGTCTGGTGTGAACAACATTCCGATCGTGTTGCGGTTGTCCGGTGCCGTCGATGTTTCGGCACTGTCCGCAGCGCTGTCGGATGTTGTTGCGCGGCACGAGGTGTTGCGGACCGTCTATCCGGAATTCGAGGGCATCGGGTTCCAACAAGTACTTCCGGTGGACGAATTCGTGGAAACTGTATTGCCCGAAACTGTCGACGCGGCCGACTTGCTCGGTGTGCTGACGCCAGTGGTGGCAGAGGGGTTCGATGTCACGGTCGAGGTGCCATTACGGGTTCGTTTGTTCCAGACGGGTTCGTCGGAGTTTGTGTTGGCGTTGGTGATTCACCATATCGCTGCTGACGGTGTGTCGATGGGTCCGTTGGTGCGTGATGTGTCGATGGCGTATGTGGCGCGTGCGGGTGGACAGGTTCCGGGGTGGGCGCCGTTGGCGGTGCAGTATGCGGATTACGCGTTGTGGCAGCGTGAGGTGTTGGGGTCCGAGGGTGATCCGTCGTCGTTGATGTCTGAGCAGTTGGGGTATTGGACGTCGGTGTTGGCGGGGTTGCCGGAGCGGATCGAGCTGCCGGCGGATCGCCCGCGGCCGTTGGTGGCATCCAATCAGGGTGCGAGTTACCAGTTTTCGATAGACGCGCGGTTACATCGAGCGCTCGAGCAGTTGGCGCTTGATCGTAATGTGTCGTTGTTCATGGTGGTGCATGCGGCGTTGGCGGTGTTGTTGGCGCGGCTGAGCGGTAGTGACGACGTTGTGGTGGGCTCTCCGATCGCAGGGCGGGGTGAGCCGGAGCTGGACGATCTGATTGGTATGTTCGTCAATACGTTGGTGTTGCGGACCGAGGTGGATTCTTCGGAGTCTTTCTCGGCGTTATTGGGTCGGGTTCGTGAGGTCGATCTCGGGGCGTTCGGCAACGAGGACGTGCCGTTCGAGCGTTTGGTGGAAGTGCTTGATCCGGCGCGGTCGCAGGCCCATCATCCGTTGTTCCAGGTTGCGTTGTTCTTTCAGAACATGGCGCAGGATGTCGTGGAGTTGCCGGGACTGTCGATTGCCGGTTTCGACGCCGGTGTCGAGATCGCGAAGTTCGATCTGCAGTTGACGGTGACGCCGTTGGAGGAGGACGGCGTCGGTGTGGGGATGCCGATGTCGTTGACGTATGCGACGGATCTGTTCGACGCGTCGACAGTTGTTTCGTTTGCGGAGCGGTTGGTGCGTGTTCTGGAAGCAATGGTGGCGGAGCCTGATTCGGTTGTCGGGGATGTGGAGTTGCTCGGTGAGGGCGAGCGTTCGCAGGTGCTGGTGGCGGTCAATGACACTGTTCACGAGTTGACTGTTGGTGCTTTGTTGCTCGACGGGTTTGTTGCGCAGGTGGCGGCGACGCCGGATGCGGTGGCGGTGGTGTTCGAGGGGCAGTCTCTGACGTATGCGGAGTTCGGGTCTCGGGTGAACCGTCTTGCACGGTATCTGATTTCGGTGGGCGTGGGGCCGGAGTCGTTGGTGGCGTTGGCGATGCGCCGGTCGGTTGACCTTGTGGTTGGTATGTATGCAGTGGTTGCTGCGGGTGGGGCGTATGTGCCGTTGGATCCGGATCATCCGGTCGAGCGCAATGGTCATATTCTCGAGACCGCGGCACCGGTCTGTGTGTTGTCCACTGCTGGTGACGGTGTGGTGTTGCCGAGTAAATTCGATGTGGTGTTGATAGACGAGCTGGACGTGTCCGGATTCTCGGATGCGCCTGTTTCTGATGTGGATCGTGTTGCGCCGTTGCGTGTTTCGAATGCTGCGTATGTGATTTTCACGTCGGGGTCGACGGGGAAGCCGAAGGGTGTGGCGGTTTCGCATGCGGCGATCGTCAATCAGATGGCGTGGATGCAGGGGCAGTATGTTCTGACCGGGTCGGATGTGTATCTGCAGAAGACTGCGACGACGTTCGACGTGTCTTTGTGGGGGTTCTTCCTGCCGTTGGCGGTGGGTGCTCGGTTGGTGGTGGCCACTCATGACGGTCATCGGGATCCGGGGTATTTGGCGTCGGTGATCGCTGATCAGCGCGTGACGGTGACGGACTTCGTGCCGACGATGCTGTCGGTGTTCGCGGGGGAAGTCTCTGCCAGCCAGTTGGATTCGCTACGTGATGTGTTCGTCATCGGTGAGGCGTTGCCGGCGCAGACGGTGCGCGATTTCGGTGTTGTTTCAAGCGCGCGGGTTCACAACTTGTATGGTCCGACCGAGGCCGCGGTGTCGATCACGTTCGCGGATGTGACGGATGCTGTCCACGGTGGTGTGGCTTCTATTGGTGTGCCGCAGTGGAATTCGCAGGTTTTCGTCTTGGATTCGCGATTGCGTCCGGTGCCGGCGGGTGTTGCGGGAGAGTTGTATCTTGCGGGTGATCAGTTGGCTCGTGGGTATGTTTCTCGTCCGGATTTGTCGGCGGATCGCTTCGTCGCGAATCCGTTCACTCATGGCAGTGTCGGCGATCGGATGTACCGCACGGGGGACTTGGTGCGGTGGGGCTGGTCGGGGGAGCTCGAGTACATCGGGCGCACTGATTTCCAGGTGAAGTTCCGGGGTCAGCGGATCGAGTTGGGCGAGATCGAGTCGGCCCTGGTGGCCGATGTGTCGGTGTCGGTGTCGTCGGTGGCGGTGGTGTCGACCAAGACCGGTGATCAGTTGGTGGGGTATGTGGTGCCGACGTCGGGAGCGGTGGTTGATGTTGCGGCGCTTGTGGATTCGTTGGGGTCGGTGTTGCCGTCGTATATGGTGCCGTCGCAGATCATGGTGTTGGATGCGTTCCCGCTGAATGCTTCGGGGAAGTTGGATCGGAAGCTGTTGCCGAAGCCGGTGTTCGAGGCTGCGGCGTTCCGGGCTCCGGTGACTCCGGTGGAGGAGTCGGTTGCCTCGGTTTTCGCCGAGGTGTTGGGTGTGGATCGGGTCGGGCTTGATGATGATTTCTTTGCTTTGGGTGGCAATTCGCTGATTGCGACTCGGATGGTTGCCCGCCTTGGGCAGGCGCTCGATACGCAGGTTCCGGTACGGGTGCTGTTCGAGGTGTCCTCGGTCGAGCGCGTGGCTGCCCGGGTTCAGACCAAGATCGGTTCGGGTGCTCGGGCGGCGTTGACTGCTCGGGTGCGTCCGGAGCGGGTGCCGTTGTCCCTTGCACAGCAACGGATGTGGTTTCTGAACCAACTCGACCCAGAGTCGCCGGTCTACAATGTTCCTCTCGCGATCCGGCTTTCAGGGAAGCTGGACGTGGCGGGGCTGAAAGCTGCTGTTTCCGATGTCCTGGCACGGCACGAGTCGCTCAGAACGTTGTACCCAAGCGATCCAGATGGACCAATGCAGGTAATTGTTCCACCCGAAGAGGTCGTGCTGGACTTGAGTCCAGTCGAGGTCGACGCCGAGTCTGTAATGCTGCGCGTAGCAGAGGTTGTCGGACAGGGATTCGACGTCGGTGCTGAGGTCCCCGTTCGAGCGAAACTGTTCAGCCTTGGCTCTGGCGACTACGTGTTGGTTGTCGTGATCCACCACGTTGCCGGAGACGGTTCCTCAGTCGGGCCACTCGGGCGCGATGTCATGGTCGCGTATGAGGCCCGATCTCGGGGGGTGGTTCCGGGGTGGGCACCTCTCGGAGTGCAGTACGCGGACTATGCGTTGTGGCAACGCGAGATGTTGGGCTCAGATGGTGACCCGGACTCGATCGCGTCGAAGCAAATTGCGTATTGGCGAACTCAGTTGGCTGACGTCCCCCCCGTTTTGAATCTCCCCTTGGATCGTGCAAGGCCCGCGATTCAGTCGTTACGCGGAGCGACAGTCAATTTCACGATCGATGCACGCCTTCATTCAGACTTGTCGAGGCTTGCAGAGGGTCACAACGTCACTGTCTTTATGGTCATTCACGCGGCTGTGGCTGTTTTGATGTCCAGACTGAGCAGTTCCACGGACGTGGTGCTTGGTACTCCTGTCGCAGGACGCGGGGAGGCCGAACTCGACGATCTGATTGGTATGTTCGTCAACACGCTGGTCTTACGCACGAACGTCGAAGCGTCGGAGGGATTCGGTTCGTTCCTGGAGCAGGTGCGTGAAATCGATCTATCGGCGTTTGCCAATGCGGATGTGCCGTTCGAGTGGTTGGTGGATGAGATCGACCCCGTGCGTTCTACTGCGCACTCACCGCTGTTCCAGGTTTTGTTGGTGTTCCAGAACTTTGCGCAAACGCAGTTCGTGTTGCCAGAACTCACGATTTCCGGGATCGAAGCGGACTCGGGAACGGCGAAATACGACCTTCAGATCACTCTGTCCGAGGTCATCAGCGAGTCTGGAGAACCCTCAGGGATACACGGGTCGTTCAACTACGCAACCGACCTGTTCGACGAATCAACGGTGCTGGAATTCGTCGATCGTCTGTTGCGAATTCTGAGCACAGTGTCCGCAACTCCGGACGTACTGGTGGGTGATATTCCCGTACTCTCACAGAGCGAGAGTGAACAGGTACTGGCACAAGCTGTTTCGGCCGGATCTTTGTGCTCGGACAATGCGACGCTGGTCTCGTTGTTCGACGAGCAGGTTGCGCGGACGCCTAACTCTGTCGCGTTGGCCATGGACGCAATTGAACTTACGTATGCGGAGTTCGATGCCAAGGTCAATCAACTCGCGCGTCACCTCATTTCCGAAGGAGTCGGACCTGAGCAGTTGGTCGGTGTGGCGATGCGTCGGAGCATTGACCTCGTGGTTGCGATCTACGCCGTTCTGAAGGCTGGGGGCGCCTACGTTCCTATCGATCCAGATCATCCAGCAGAACGCACCGAGTACGTCGTAGAGGCGGCGGATCCGGTACTGATTCTGACTACCGCTCGCGATCAGTTCGCGTCGACGGGTCGACGGATGGTGACTGTCGAGGCTCTGAACTTGGACGGGTTCCCATCTCGCCGGATTGCCGACTCTGAACGCAATTCGCCTTTGCGATCGCAAAACACGGCGTATCTGATCTTCACTTCAGGTTCGACAGGTCGACCCAAGGGCGTTGCCATTACACACAGCGCAACGGTGAACCAGTTGGTGTGGGCTCAGGCGACCTACAGGCTTGATTGCTCGGATGTGGTACTGCACAAAACGCCGATCACCTTCGACATTTCGGTCTGGGAATTGTTCTGGACTCTCCAAACTGGCGCGAAACTGGTCATCGCGGTTCCCGATGGACACCGGGACGCAGATTATCTTGCGAAAACCATCGCTCAAGAGCGGGTCACGACGGTGCATTTCGTTCCGTCGATGTTGAGCGCATTCATGTCCGCGGTGCCCGCGCCGCTGCCGGAATCGGTGCGTCGAGTCTTTGTCGCAGGAGAGGCGTTGAGCGCCGACACCGTACGCCGATTCAGCGGGTACGCCTCGGCGAGCCTGCACAACTGGTACGGGCCTGCCGAGGTCGAGGTGGTAACAGCTTGGGAGGCGACTCCTGAGGCGGTGGTCGTCCCGATCGGTACGCCCGTCGCTAACGCGTCCACTGTTGTGCTTGACGGCCGGTTGGCGCCAGTGCCGGTGGGTGTGGCCGGTGAACTGTATTTGGGTGGACCGCAGGTGGCTCGTGCATATCACGGTGAGCCTGCTATGACGGCGCTGCGATTTGTCGCCGATCCATTCGGATCAGCCGGCGCCAGGTTGTACCGCACCGGAGATTTGGTTCGATGGACCAAATCGGGGGAGCTGGAGTACATCGGCCGTAGTGATTTCCAGGTGAAGTTGCGTGGTCAGCGGATCGAACTGGGTGAGATCGAATCAGCCCTGCTCACGCATGAGAACGTAAACGACGCCGTCGTCGTGATGCACTCTGACTCCAAGTCGGGTGACAGCTTGGTTGGGTATGTGGTGCCGGCGTCGGGTGCGGTGGTTGATGTTGTAGCGCTTACGGATTCGCTGCGTGCGGTGTTGCCGTCGTACATGGTTCCGTCGTTGA
>NZ_LNAK01000042.1:0-5180 GCF_001445685.1 Rhodococcus sp. KB6
GGGACCGAATCTGACTCACAGCAGGTGGGGAACTATCTGGCCGTACGCGGGGAGAAACCATGGCCACAAAATGCGCCATAAATGGCCGCCAGTGGGGAGCTTACGATGGCCGTCGACACGTCTGGTCGCTGACCTGGAGATCGTGGGCGATTTCCGCGATCGGCCGTCCTGCGGCGACCAGATCGAGGACCTTACGGCGAAATTCCTCGGGATATCTCTTCGGCATGGTCCTGCCTCCTTGGACAAGATCGTAGCCAGAAAACCAAGTTCACCGACTCGGCCAAACCGAGGGCACATCAAAGTCTCCGGACTCGCCGGGATGCTTCTATATTTGTCAAGACACCAAGATTGGGTGTGCGTTTTGACCATCGACAAAACGGATGATTCATCCTGCCGTCGCCAATATTTAGTAGTAGCGGAAGTCGCTGCCAGGTGCGCACGGCGATCAGACTGCGCTCACTGCCAGGACCGGCTAGCCCGATCCTCAAGTGCGCGGCGAGACGTTACGAAGTGAGCTTGGCCGGAAAACGGTCGAGCAAGGAGGTCACACCTTCGACCGCGGGCATCCATGAATTCGGCACAGGGCGGGCTGTAGCAACGCTGCGAGCAGCCTCTACGAAGTCGCGAGTCAATAGAGAATCGACGTCTGATCGCCAACCGATAGATAACGGCGTTGGTGGTATGCCGGTGACAGGAACGAACGCTAGTCCTGGCCGAGAATAGAACCGCTGCGTCGATGCTTGCGAGAACGCGACGCCCTTCTTCGACAAGATCGCTTCGAAACACTCGTCGACCGTTGAAACCTCGGCTCCGAGCCGAACGTCATGCCCATCGCGAGAGCTCAGTGCGAGCCAGAAGTCACGCCACTCGTCGGTACTGCGACGAGCAACGAATGGCTGACCTGTGAGATCCTCGACACTGATCGAATCATGTTGCGCAAGAGGGGAGTCCGAGCTAACAACCAGCACTCGCGGTTCGATGAAAAGGGTGTCGAGCGCGAGCCAGTCCGCAACGACGACGGGCGGCCTGATGAACGCTACGTCCACCGTGCCGTCGCCTAGTCCGACGTAGGGGTCGGAGAAGTCGAACGATTGCATTTCCACCTCGACATCCGGGTGCATCGAGCGAAATGCCGACAGGATGTCCGGGGTCAGCTCAGCGGCAGCATTCGCCTGGAATCCGATCACGAGATTGCTGCGCGCACTGCGGCCGACTTGCCGGGTGAGCGACGCAATGCGCTCGGCATCCGAGAGTAGCTGACGGCTTCCTTCCAAGAGCCTCACCCCTGCCGGCGTCAGGGCCACATGACGGCTGTCACGAATGAACAGCGCTGTCCCCAGAGAGTGCTCAAGCTTTCGAATCTGAACACTCAGAGATGGTTGGGCGATATGGAGCCGTGCAGCCGCACGGCCGAAGTGCAGTTCCTCCGCCACCGCCACGAAGTACGACAGCGGCCTCAACTCCAGGGGTAAGCGCACATCGCCGATGCTATTCGGCCAGGTAGATGCACACCAATAGTTGTTTCCTATCGATCGGAAGGGTCATTGGTATTGGACGTACCCGTCGATTGTCGGTGTGATGGGTGTCATGTTCGCGACGGTGAAGCACTAGCAATCACCCTTCGATCATCCCCGTTCCAGAAATAATCCGGCACACAAGTCGACGAAGGAAAACAATGACTGCCACCATCACTCAGACCCCCCAGCAGTGGGCCGATGCGTTCGAGCAGGCCTCGGATCAGGATCCCGAAATCCAGGCGCACGGCAAGTACTTCACTTGTTCGTACCTCTTGGACATGGGCACACATACCTTCGTCGTCGAGATGACGACCGGCAAAGTACACGCCATCACGGTCGATCCCGGCCCCCTCGACCGCCCGTACCAGTTCGCCATCCGGGCCAGTGCCAAGACCTGGCAGGGGTTCGGCGTGCCCGTACCCGCGCCGATGTACCACGGGATCTGGGCTGCTTCATTCCAACGGGACATGAAGCTCGAAGGCGACGTGCTGGTTCTCATGCAGAACTTGCGGTGCGTGACACGCCAGATCGAACTGCTCCGCACTGTCGGTGTGCCGGTCTGATTCACCAGCGCCACCCAAACCAGTTCAAAATCTCCCCCCAACGAAGGAACCCTCGAGATGAGCAAGATTTCCCCGGTGACGGGACACTACGTCGACGTCGACGTCGACGGCCTGCTGTACAAGGTCTTTTACCTGGAGAACGGCACCGGTCAGCCCTTGGTGTGCCAGCACACCGCCGGGGCTCACAACCATCAGTGGCGCGGGCTGCTGGAAGACGAAGAGATCACCGCGAATTATCGCGTCATCGCCTACGACCTACCTCGACATGGAAAGTCCGATCCGCCGGAGAACACCGAGTGGTGGACCGAGGAATACAAACTCTCGGCTGACCACTACGCCAATTTCATCGTTGCACTCGTTGATGCGCTCGAACTCGAGAATCCGATCTTCATGGGATCCTCGTTCGGCGGCAACATCGCCCTGCAGCTTGCGCTGCGCAATCCGGATCGCTTCGCCGGCGTCATCCCTGTCGAAGGTGCCGACTACTCGCCTGGCTTCTACCTCGACTGGTGGCAGCACCCGCACGCGAACGCAGCGCAGGTGTGCGCCAGCGGCACGTGGGATCTCATGGCTCCCCAGTCACCGGAGGCAGATCGCTGGAAGACCTGGTTCTATTACACCCAGGGATCCGAAGCGTTCAAGGGCGACCTGCACTTCTACTCGGTCGATCACGATCTGCGCGACAAGCTCGATCAGATCGACGGCGATCGCTGCCCCGTCGTGATGTTGACCGGCGACTACGACTACCTGACCACGCCGGAAGACAGCGCCCGAACGGCCGCGCAAATCAAGAACGCGCAGTTCATCGAGATGAAAGACATCGGTCACTTCCCGATGAGCGAGAACCACGCAGTCTTCCGCACCTACCTCATCCAAGCGCTCGAGATTCTCCAGAAGAACGCAGCCACCGCTGCATCCGTCTGACCTGTCCAGTACATCAACGCGCTCGCCGGCCACCGCAACAAGGGGGTCGGCGAGCAGTTGTTTGTACACTTCGAAGAGGAATACCGATGAGCATTAAACACTTTCCATTCCTGATCGCCGGCGAGGCGACGACGACCGATAGCCGTATCGCGATCCGCAATCCATTCGACGGTCGGATTGTCGCAACTGTGTCCGAGGCGGATCCGGTGCACATCGAGTCCGCGATCGCAGCTGCCTCGGCGGTGGCCACCGAATTCGCGAGTACACCCGTGCATATCCGCGCAGACGCTCTTATACACATATCAACGCGTCTGAACGACCGCCACGAGGAGATTGCCCAGCTCATCTCAGCCGAATCCGGCAAGCCAATCAAGTGGGCGCGTGTCGAGGTTACCCGCGCCGCTACCACCTTCCGGTGGGCAGCCGAGGAGGCCAGGCGCTGGAGTGGACACATGCAACGACTCGATACCGATGCAGGCTCGGACGGTCGTTTGGCTCTGGTTCACCGGGTCCCGCGCGGCCCCATCCTCGGGATCGCCCCGTTCAACTTTCCGCTCAACTTGGTCGCCCACAAAGTTGCGCCGGCGCTCGCCGTCGGTGCGCCGATCATCGTCAAGCCTGCGCCAGCGACACCGCTGTCGAGTCTGGTGCTCGGTGAGCTGCTGGCGGAAACGTCACTGCCAGAAGGCGCGTGGTCCGTGTTGACCGTCTCGAACGAAAAGGCTTCGGAGATGGTCCAGGATCCGCGTCTGCCGGTGGTCTCATTCACCGGTTCGGTTCCTGTGGGGTGGGCCATCCGCGATCGGGTGCCGCGAAAACACGTCACGCTCGAATTGGGAGGAAACGCCGCCGTCGTGGTGTGTGAAGACTGGTCCGATGAAGCCGGACAGGACTTCGCGGCCGAACGAATTGCGCGGTTCTCGATGTACCAAGCTGGTCAGTCCTGCATCGCGGTGCAGCGAGTATTCTTGCACGACAAGCACTACGAGAGCATGCGGCAACGGATACTGTCCTGGATCGGCATGTTGTCCACCGGTGCACCCGACGACGACGCTACCGATGTCGGTCCACTGATCGACGAGCGTGCTGCCGTGCGTGTGGAGCAGTGGATCGACGAGGCGGTGGCAGGCGGTGCGACCGTTCTCACCGGTGGCGGACGAGTGGGGGCCGTTGTCGAGCCCACCGTGATCGAGGACGCGCCCCGCGGCGCGCGGGTACTCGACGACGAAGTCTTCGGACCTGTCGTGGCGCTCTGCAAGGTCTCCTCGGACGAGGATGCGTTCGAGAAGGTCAATGAGTCTCGGTTCGGTTTGCAGGCAGGGGTTTTCACCTCAAACCTGCAGACCGCTTTTCGCGCCTCACGTGTTCTGAACGTCGGTGGAGTCATCGTCGGTGATGTCCCGAGCTACCGCGCCGATCAGATGCCGTACGGGGGCGTGAAGGACTCTGGGACAGGCAAAGAGGGAGTCCTTTCGGCAATGGAAGATCTCACTGAGGAGAAGGTGCTCGTTCTGACCGGCATCGACGTTCTGTAGAGCGGTGGTTGCCGTTGATCCACGCACGTGGTTCGTTCGTCCACGACATCAGCCGACGGCGTCTTCGCATGAACGCCTCAGATCATTTCTGCCGCTTAACCGGCTCATCCCAATCGGGGGTGTAGGAGTTGGGGTCTGAAGCCGCCGGTCTCGAGCAGGCTTCGGGCGATGTAGTTGGTCAGGTTGCGGAACCCGAGTGCGGAGCCGCGCAGGTGTTCGAGCCGTCCGTTGAGCGCCTCGGTCGGCCCGTTGCTGGTGCCGGGTCGTTCGAAGTAGGCGAGCACGTCAGCGGCTCGCTTCTTCAGGGTCCGGCCCAGGGTGGTGAGCTCGGTGAGCACCTTGGGGACGCCGGCACTGAGGTCGGTGATCAGCTTCTCCATGAGCTCGCGGCCACGTTGCCGGTCCTCGTGGCGATAGGCGGCGATCATGCGCTGGTAGACACCCCAGGTCGCCTCGACCTCGACGTGAGCGTCATCAACGAACAGCGCGCGTAGCCTGTCGCTCTGCTTGTCGGTAAGCAGGTCCGCGCCGGTGTGCAGCGTGCGCCGCGACTTGTAGAGCGGGTCGTCCCTGAACCCACGGTGCCCGTGGATCGCGAGTTGGACCCGGCGCCGGCACCTGTCGAGGGCGTCACCGGCCAG